>CAYRSF010000081.1:0-12982 GCA_964427035.1 uncultured Alistipes sp. | reverse complement strand
GAGACGATTCTCGCATTTCGGCATTCGATTAACAATAACGATAAAGCACCGCATTCAATTGGCGGACAGATACCCGAAACGGTCTGTGCGGGGGCTGTGGCGATCTTCCATTGTCGGAAAACATCGCTGATGCCCGCCGATAAACAGCGGCAGATTGCCGCGTCGCTATGCTCCTCGCAATGACGTTTTTATAATAATTATGTGTAAAGTTGTATATAGTTGCCATTATTTATATGCCTTACCGCTCACCAAATCTCCCGAATCATAAAAAACGTCATTGTGCAAAAAAAGTTTCGGTTTTATTTGGTTTATATTATAAACTACTTTATATTTGCATCGTAATTGTAAAACCATTTAAAACACGAATTATGGAAGAGAAAAAACTCAACGAGCAGGAGAGCCTTGCACTCATCGCGTCGATGATCGACGACACTCGCAAACGACTGGCGACAAATTCGGGACGTCCGTTTCTGGTATGGGGATATACGACGGTTTTCGTTTCGCTGTTCATGTACATGACAAACATACTCGGATGGAGCGACGAATGGCGTTTTGCATGGTGGCTGATTCCGATTATCGGATATGCGCTGACATGGCTGACATGCCGCAAAAAGCAGCACACGCCGAAATCGTATGTCGATCGCTGCATCGACGCAGTATGGAGCGTGCTGGGGGCGACCTGCTTCATCGTGGTATTCGGAAATATCATGTACGGTTCGAATACGATGCTGTTCTTCTCGGTCGTTCTGACAATAGGTTCGGGAATAGCGATTACCGGTCTTATAATCAAAGATTTTACTTCGGCACTCGGAGGATGTGCAGGCATGGCGGCATCGCTCGTATTTCCGATAATGAAGCAACTGCAACCGGCAGTCGAGGAGGTCGGCAGGGAAGTCGTATTTCATTATATATTGGCAGATATTCTTATCTTTGCAGCGATATTCTTCGCCATGCTGGTCATTCCGGGGCATATACTGAACTTTAAAAACAGAAAAAACAAGGCATGTTCAAAGCGTTAGATCCGTTGTTGCACTCCGAGTTGCGGCTCGCCGTAATGTCGATACTCATCGGAGTCGAAAGTGCCGATTTCGTCTTTCTGCGCGAGCAGACGGGAGCGACTGCGGGCAATTTGAGCGTACAAATCGACAAACTGCAAAAAGCCGGATACATAGATGTCGAAAAGACATTCAAGGGCAAGATGCCGCGAACGATATGCCGCATCACGCAGAACGGAATCACCGCATTCGAAGATTACGTCGCTGCGATTCGGGAATACCTCAACATCTCCCCCGACAAAAGAAAATGAACAGCGAATCTGGGGTGCCGGCAAACCCGCGGTATAGAAAAAGGCAGGCTAACATATTGTTAGCCTGCCTCATCGCTTTTGCCTGATGCAAAAGTGCTATTTAACTGCTTTTACAATCGCCTCGAATGCTTTCGGTTCATTCATCGCCAAATCTGCCAGCACCTTGCGGTTGAGAGCGATTCCTTTGGCGTTGATCTTGCCGATAAATTCGGAGTACGTCATTCCCTGTGCGCGGACTGCGGCGTTGATACGCGTGATCCACAACGAACGGAATGTACGCTTTTTGAGTTGGCGGTGTGCATACGCAAACTGCAAACCCTTCTCGACGGTGTTTTTCGCTACCGTCCAAACGTTTCCCCTTGAACCAAAGTTGCCTTTGGCAAGTTTCAAAACCTTTTTTCTTCTTGCGCGGGACGCAACAGCATTGACTGAACGTGGCATAATTAAAAGTTTTTGATGGAGTTGATAGCGGTGCGCTTCTCTCGCACTCTCTGGGGCTATGTCGCTCCGATGTTAATAAAAAATGTGTTCGACCGACCGGTTATTTAACCAGCAGGCTCTTGATTTTTGCCTCGTCGGCAGACGAAACGATACCCGAATAGCAGAGGTTACGCTTCTGTTTTTTAGTCTTTTTGGTCAGGATATGACTATGATAAGCGTGCTTACGCTTAATCTTTCCTGTGCCGGTGAAAGTAAAACGCTTCTTTGCAGCGGCATTTGTTTTCATTTTTGGCATAATTGTAAAATATTTAGTTAAACATAGCGGGCAAAGATAACCATTTTTTCGTTACCGTGCAACAAACGCGACGGATTTTCTCGGAAAATGAAGACCGTACAAAATCGTCAAGGCAGTCGCATAACCGCAATTCTGCGGCACCGGGTCGGACAGAGCCGTATTTCGGTTCGCCGTTTTATGGCGTTTCGCATGATGTCATGCGTTCGGACCGGCGCATAACGGCACGAAACGAAACATGAATATTTGCGTTGTGCCGTCTGTTCGCTACGCTTGCCCGAATCCCGATTTTTTCATACATTTGTACGAAATTAACAAATATCATAACCGAATGGACAAACTTACCAAACTCGCACTTTGTGCAACCGTTCCTTCCGTCGCTGCCGCTCCGGCGACAGCAGCCGGCAAAGCCGACAAACCGAAAAAAGACAAGCGTCCGAACGTGATTTTCATCCTTATGGACGACGCCGGACACGGCGATTTCGGCTGTTACGGACAGACCAAAACCGAAACTCCGAATATCGATGCGCTCGCCGAAAACGGAATACGTTTCACCGACATGTATACAGCCGCTCCGGTATCCTCTCCGTCGCGCTGCTGTCTGCTCACGGGCATGAACTCCGGACATGCGCAGATACGCGACAATGAAGAGGTTCACGACGGCGACCCTCGCATCTGGGACTATGACGCTGTCTACCTCGATCCGAATCTCGAAGGTCAGTATCCGCTTCATGCCGGCACTCCGACGCTCGGCACGGAGATGCAGAAAGCGGGTTATCGCACAGGCATGGTCGGCAAATGGGGCGTCGGCGGACCGATGAACGAGAGCAAGCCGTGGACAATGGGCTTCGATTTCTACTACGGCTGCATCTGCCAGCGTCTGGCGCACAACTATTACAGTCCGTTCCTGTGGAAAAACGACAAGAAAGAGCAACTCAACAAGGAGCATATCAACCCCGGCACTCCGCTCGACAAAGGAGCCGACCCCCGCGACATTCGCAGTTACGACAAATATTCGAAAGGCAAGGTTTACGCACCGGACGCGATGTTCGAGAACGTGATAAATTTCGTGGACGAGAATGCCGGCCGTCCGTTCTTCCTGATGTGGACCACCCCGCTGCCGCACTCCCCGTTGCAGGCTCCTCAGGAGTGGGTAGACCGCTACGTGAAAAAGTTCGGCGACGAAGAGCCGCTCGCAGGCGACAATTTCCATCTGAACGTATGGCCTCACAACTACTATCCATGCCGTTATCCGCATGCCACCTACGCTGCGATGATAAGTTATTTCGACCATCAGGTCGGCGAACTGGTCAAGGAGTTGAAACGGTTGGGCATCTACGAGAATACAGTCATCATATTCACCAGCGACAACGGACCTGCCAACAATGCATCGTCGCCTACCTTGTGGTTCGACAGCGCGCAGCCGTTCCGCTGCGGCAAAGGCTGGGGCAAACGCTCGCTCCACGAGGGCGGAATCCGCATGCCGTTCATCGCTTCGTGGCCTGCGAAAATGAAGAGGGGCACGGTCAGCGACCATATCGGCGACTTCACCGACATCATGCCGACAATCTGCGACATAGCAGGTGTAGAACCGCCTGAAACCGACGGCATATCGCTGCTGCCGCTGCTCTCCGGCAAGGAAAAGAAGCAGCAGGAGCACGAATATCTCTACTGGGAGTATCCTACCAACGGCGGCATATTGGCAGTACGCTGGGGCAAATGGAAAGGGCTCGTTCAGAATGTAAACAAAGGCAACCGCAAGATGGAACTTTACGATCTGACCACTCCGGGCAAGGAGGTGGAGGATTTCCGCAACAACGTTGCCGCCGAGCATCCGGAAATCGTCGAACGCATGTGGAACTACATCAAACAGTCGCACGTTCCGGCAGAGAATCCGAACTTCAACATCCGTTACGAATAGGAAACAGGGTTTTCAATGACAAGAAAAACGGAATTCACCTACGAAGACATTCTTCGGCGCGAAGAACGACGCGGTTTCACCTCCATGGTGAAACCCGTCGGCTCTTTATGCAACATGCGGTGCAAGTACTGCTACTACCTCGACAAGGCGGCACTGTACGACTATCATGAGCCCAAAATGGACGACGATTTGCTCGAACTCTATATCCGACGCAACGTCGAGGGCAACGCATCGCCCGTACTGTCGTTCGCATGGCACGGCGGCGAACCGCTGCTCGCAGGAATCGACTTTTACAAGAAAGCGATAGCATTGCAGAAGAAATATGCCGAAGGGCGCGAGGTCGAGAACTCGATACAGACCAACGGACTGCTCGTCAATCGCGAGTGGTGCGACTTTTTCCGCGACAACAACTTTCTGGTCGGCATATCGATAGACGGTCCGGAGGAGATTCACGACGCGCATCGTTTCGATGCGGGCGGCAAACCGACGTTCGCCCGCGTGATGAAGGCAATAGAACTGATGTACCGCTCGCGCGTGGAATACAATACGCTCTCCACCGTCAATGTACACAGCGAGGGCCGCGGTCATGAAGTCTATCGGTTTCTGCGCCAAATCAGCGTGTTCATGCAGTTTTTGCCCGTATCGGAACTCGTTTCGGACGGACGCATACAGTCGCCCGACAAAGAGAGTGCGCAAATCGCTCCGTGGTCGGTATCGGCGCGCGGATACGGCGAATTCATGTGCGACATCTTCGACGATTGGGTTTTGACAGATGTCGGGTCGCGATACGTACAGTTGTTCGATGCGACGCTGGCGAATTATGTCGGCGTGCAACCGTCGATTTGCTCGTTGTGCGAAACCTGCGGAACCGGGCTTACGGTCGAACACAACGGCGACGTATACGCCTGCGACCACTTCGTATATCCCGAATACCGGCTGGGCAACATCAACACCGATGCGCTGAGCGACCTCGCCTACTGCGACCGCCAGTTCGAGTTCGGCGTTCTCAAACGTTCGTCGCTGCCGCACCAGTGCCGCCGCTGCAAGTACTATTTTCTGTGTCGCGGCGAATGTCCGAAACACCGGTTCATCAAGGATTCGACCGACGAATACGGTCTGAATGTTCTGTGCGAGGGCTACAAGATGTTCTTCGAGCATACGGAGCCGTACATGCAGCGCATGAAGGCATTGCTGCTCGAAAAGAAATCGCCGTCATCGGTAATGGAGATGGCGAGAGAGAGGTTGAATAGGCGATAGCCGTCCGCCCCCCCCCAAAAAATATAGGTAGTATAGGCAGAACAAGTATCATATGTTCCCTCCTATATTACCTATATTACCTATATTACCTATTTCGCTTATTCCCCGGATTCCGCGCAGCCCTTGCAGTAGCATTCGAACCACGGATTATGCAAATCCTCCTTATTATACTTCAACGTCCCGTGGTCGGGCAGCGACCGCGTAACTCCGCCCGCTTCGGCAAGAATCAGTTCAGCCGCCGCAGTGTCCCATTCGTAAGTATGCGTCGTGCGCGGATAGTAATCTATCGCCCCCTCGGCAAGCAGACAGAATTTGTAGGAACTGCCCTGCTCGACAATCTCGGCTCCGGGATGCGATTCGCACATACGGTCTACGCATGCTTTCGTTTCGTCGGTCTGGTGCGAACGCGACACGGCGATACGGAATGCGCGCAGTTCCGAACCGCGAAGCGGCAGTCTGTGTCTTTTGGCACACAAATCGTCATAATCATACGACGCATCCGCCGACGGTTCGATATCGCCCAGCAAATACGAGCCCAAACTCTGTTCGGCGATGTAAGCCTTGCGCAGATAAGGGACGTAAACGACCGAGCCGATGCAGACATTCTCCGACATCAACGCGATATTGACCGTAAACTCATTATTGCCCTTGATGAACTCCACTGTGCCGTCGAGCGGATCGACGAGCCAGAACAACTCCCAGTTGCGACGTTCGTCGTAGAGCATTTCGCGCCCCTCCTCGCTCAATATCGGAATGCGCGTTTCGCCGAGAACCTCCTTGATTTTGTCGTGCGCCAGCCGGTCGGCGACGGTCAGCGGAGTGTGGTCGTTCTTGACCGTTATATCATAATCGTCGCAGTTTTTGTAGACCTTCATTATCTCCGCCCCCGCCCTGACCGCGGCATTGAATGCTCGAGAGAGGAGATATGCCCGTATATCGTCGTTAAACATCGCGTTGAAGTTTTATTGGTTTAGTAAAGATAACGCTATTTTACCATATTTCATAATATTGAACGTTAAATTTCCGTAAAAATTATACGCAGCCGCGACAAAAGCCGACCGGAAGCCCTTCCCGACCATTATGCGGTCTGAAACATACATCAACACGGCGACCGTCGCGACCAGATTCGATGCGATGGCGCCGACCGCCGCGCTTCCCGTTATCGCTGCGGCCGCTATCGCCGCAATAGTCGAAACGACCGTCGCCGCAGCCGCGAACGAAAACAGGGTCGGCGGCATTCCGGCGGTATAGTCGGCGAGAGGTTCATCGATACGGCACACCCTGCCGCAGTCGCCCGAAAGCAGTTTGCGCAAATTGCGGAATCCGCCGCACTCGACGAATGATTCGAGCGCGACCATCGCGAGCGGCGCACCGACAGTCGTCATGACCGCCGCCACGGAGTAGCAGCGATGCAGACCCGCTTCGGCAGCCATGCGTCCCGCGGCATAGAATCGGACGACTGCGCCGCGAGGAACCGGCAAAAGATAGTCGTACGATGCGATTCCCGATGCCGCATCGTACATCATGCCGATGTCGCCATGCGCCATATCGAGCATTACGAGCCGCCGGCATGTCCGGCACCGCGAGCGATAGAGCCGCCGCACGCCCGCGACACGAAGCGTGCCGCAGGATTCGTAATCCACGGCGACCAGCCCGTAGCGTCCGATGACAGCGGCGGCAGTATCCGTATCGCGCACCGAATCGATAACGACGATTATCTCCGACGCCGGGTATACCGTACCGAACATGGCCGACACCGCATCGATGCCCGAAGGCTCCGCACAAATCAGCGAAATCCCTATATTCCCGACGGGTGCGCTCGCCGATGCCTGATACAACATCATCAGCCGCTCCTTGTTTTCGCCGCGGGCGACACGATATGCGAACAATGCCGCACATGCCGCCACGACCGCCGTAAACAGAAAAAACACCCACCAGACCGCCGTCATACGATACTGCGTTTATAGGATTTGAGAACCGTTTCGAACCACGAACGTTCGCCCCGCCGAAAAAGCGCGGCAAGGGCAGACGACGAATATCCCGCAACAATGAAATGGCGATATACGCACCTGCGCACACGGGCAGGCAGACTGCGGACATACTCCCTGACGACAGGTGCTGCGACATCGCCGTGAAGAGTTCCGATAAGCAGTATCGCATCGATTCGCAAATCGTCGCAGCCGCGGCGCACGATGTCGAGCAGTGCCGGTTCGCAATCGGTTATGCCGAACTGCCGCACGATTTGCATACCGAACATCGTCAGATTGGGATTGCCCGATTTCAGCAGCGGAGTGTAGGCGACCGGGCACACGCCGCGGCGCAGAATGGTCATCATCTCGGCTGCTCCGAAGTGCGTAAGCCGTATTTCGGTCGCCGCGAGACGACGTATGGCGGATACGCGGTCGGATGCCAGCACAATCACGAAGGCATGGAAACGGACGAAACGGTTGCGGTCGTCAAGATAGCGTTCGCAACGCTCGGCGACATATTTCGACGGAGGCAGTTTCGCCGACACGGCGAGATAACGCGCCCGGCGGAAACCCCGGCTTCGACGCACCTTTCGCAACAACGCATCGCGCACCGAATAACTGTCGGCGATACCGTCCAGACGTTCGGTGCACTGCGAACCGAGATTGTCGGCGGCGAATGCGAGCGATTCGGCAACCACCAGCGGCGAGAATTCGCCTATGCAGCCTGCATACGACGGTTCGGCATCCGACGCCACTACCTGCGAGATGCGGTATATGCACTCTATGCGTTCGGTCTCGCGGCGTTTTTCATGCCGCCGCCCGACAAATGCCGCCGCACGCCATAAGCCGAAAGCCGTCAATGCCGACGCCATGACAATCGTATAGTATAGACCGAATGTTTCTGCCATGATTACTCTCCGCACCTTCTTCTTCCGCACAATTTGTCGAGCAGCCTCGCCGGATCGACGGGCAGCGAAATATACTGATCGACCCCGGCACAAAGCAGTGCCATCACCGTCTCCTCGGTAAGGTCTGCCGACATCACGAATATTCGCGGACCGGCGAACCTCGACCGGCGCATGCGGCCGACCGAATCCGTGCCGTCCATGAACAGACGCACGTCATCCGCGACCACGCAATCGTACATGCCGCTGCGGCAGTCATCGACCAGTTCGCCGACGCATCCCGTTTTGCAAATCTCGGCGTCGCGTTCGGAAAGCAGCCCTGCGACCAAAGCCCGAAACCGTGCCGAACGCGAATAGACAAGTATTTTTTTCATTCGCAGTTCCTGTTTTGAACGACTATCCTTTTTCCAAAAATATGCCAAAGCACAACGGCATGTCCCCCGGACCGCCGAATGCGCCCGTTAAACATATTCGGTCTTGACCGCGCCGCAGAAAAAATTTGCGATACCTATTGCCGATATCGAAAAAATCGCTATATTTGCGGGCTGAATTATGTTTGAACACATAACAATTTAACAAATGTACGTAATAGTAGAGATTGCAGGTCAGCAATTCAAGGCTGAAAAAGGTCGGAAACTCTATGTTCACCGTCTTCAAGGCGAAGTAGATTCGTCTTTGAGTTTCGACAAAGTCCTGCTCGTAGACAACGGCGGTCAGGTCAAAGTCGGCGCACCTGTAGTAAAAGGCGCCTCGGTAAAATGCAAAATCCTGAAACACCTGAAAGACGACAAAGTCTTGGTGTTCAAGAAAAAGCGCAGAACCGGCTATCAGAAATGCAACGGACATCGTCAGTATCTGTCGCAGGTTCTCATCGAAGACATTGTTGCATAATTAAAATTTAGAGAAACATGGCACACAAAAAAGGTGTAGGTAGTTCCAAGAACGGTCGTGAGTCGGAAAGCAAACGACTCGGCGTCAAACTTTTCGGTGGTCAGTTCGCTAAGGCAGGCAACATTATAGTCCGTCAGCGCGGCACTGTTCACAATCCGGGCGAAAACGTCGGTATAGGCAAGGACCATACTCTGTTCGCACTGGTAAACGGCACGGTAGTCTTCACGAAGAAGGCATCGGGCAAATCCTATGTAAGCGTTACCCCGCTCAACTAATCGGCGAGGTAGGAGATACGTCTCGAAGAAAGACCGGTTTTCATGCGGAAACCGGTCTTTTTTGTGGTCTGCGCGAGCCGCGTTTTCATACGAATTTCGTACCTTTGCATGAATAATCGCACATAATACCTAAAACAAAACATAAGATGAAAAAATTTCTGCTACTGCTTACCGTCGCTCTGACAATATCGGGGGCACGGGCAATCGCTTGGGACGGCAGAGGACACTCCGCGATAGCCTATATCGCGGAACGTCATCTTACGCCGCGTGCAAAAGCGAACATCGAAAAGTACACCGGCGAACGGTCGATAGTCTATTACGCATCATGGATGGACAAGAACCGTCGCAGCAAAGGTTACGAAATGACGCACGTATGGCATGTAGATTACTGGACGAATGCAGACCGCCGCGACAAAAACGGCAATCCTGTGCCGCCGGTTTCAGTCAGCCAAATCAAGCGCATAGTCAAGGAGATGCCCGACTTCCGCATTCTCGACGACTCAACAGTCAATATAAACATCAAATATCTCGTCCATTTGGTCGGCGACATGCACTGTCCGGTGCATATCGACTTCCCGAGATACCGCCCCATCAACGTCGATGCGATGGGCAAAAAGGTGCGCTACCACAAGTTGTGGGACGGAGGCATCACGGAAATCAAGCATAAGGGGATGTCGCCCATGATGCTTGCCGCCGAACTCGATTCGTTCGGCGAGAAGGAGATTGCCGCCATTCAATCGGGCACGCCGGACGACTGGTACGACCAGACGGTCGCCGCCGCAAAAAAGGCATACGCAATCATGCCGCAAAATACGACCTTGACGCCCGAAAACTACTTCAACGAAGCGGTCGAAATTGCCGACTCGCAAATTCGCAATGCCGGCTATCGTCTGGCATATATTCTCAACTCCATTTTCGACAAATAACAGATTCCATGAAAAAGATATCTCTGCTGATACTCGCAGTTCTCGCATTTTCGCCCGCAGCGAATGCATGGGAGCATGCAATCCACACCGGCATCGCAGCAATAGCCGATGCGAACCTCACTCCGAATACGAAAAAGGCGATTGCCGAAATCCTCGACGGTCATACTATCGCCAACTACGCCTATTGGATGGACGACGTGGCAGGCACGGAGGCATACGCCGAGACCCGTCAATGGCACAACGCGGCATTTACGCATAAAAACAAACTCATAGCCGCCAAGAAAGCCTCGAAATCGCAATCCGGGGATATCCGCTCGGCAAAGGCTTTCGAAGGGCTTTCGAAAGCGGTCGAAGCGTTGAAGAAGCGCGATGCGCTGTCGAAAGAGGAGATTGCCGACAACATCCGTTTCATCGTATATATTCTCGCCGACCTGCATTGCCCGTCGCATTACGTATACTCCGACCTTCTGACCGAACGCGAAATGAAATATTATCGCGGCAACTCCAAAAAGGCGGAGAGTTACATGCGGCTTTGGGAGGGCATGTCGATTACCGGCACTTTCAACTGGCAGGCGAACGAATACGTTCATCAACTCAATCGCAAGAGCGCCGATGAAATAAACGCCGTAACGAGCGGCAGCATCACGAAATGGCTCGAATCCAACGCTGCCGGGTACCGCGCCATCTACACGATGATGGTTCCCGACAAAAGATTCAACGAAAAGCGCAAGGAGTTGCGTTTGTGGCTCAACAAAATATACCCGTTCGCCACCGAACAGGCCGCAATCGCCGGATACCGCATCGCAAAAGTGCTGAACGGTTTGTTCGACGATAACGAAACGGCCGTACCGATAAAATAGACATTCACACCAAAACACGGAAACAATCATGAAACGTTCGATATTATACTTATTCATTTTGGCGGCTGCGACCGGAATCCATGCCGATGCCTTCGCATGGGGTCGCGGCGGACATGCCGCAATCGCATACATCGCCGAACTCAACCTTACACCGAAAGCGAAAGAGAATGTCGAAAAATGTATCGACGGTCATTCTATCGTATACTATGCCTCGTGGCTCGACAACCACCGCAAAGAGCACAAAGAGTGGAACAAACGCCGCCACACCTGCGATTTCGACCTCGATACCGACAAGCCGATAGGCAACCCGCTGCGTCAGATGCGCGAAACGCTGCGCCTGCTCGAAAATTATCGGGACATGACCGATTCCGCACGCAAATTCCACATCTATACGCTCGTTCATACGATGGGTGATTTTCACTGCCCGGGACATGTAGAATACCGCACCCCCGATTGCGAAACGGTTCTGTGCAATTCGTTCTACAAAATCCGATACATGGACGAAAAAAAGCCGGTAAGTTATCACAAGGTTTGGGATGCGATGGTAATCAGCGGCAACCACGCCGATTGGGGTTATATGGATTACGGGCATATTCTCAACGACGGAGTGTCGCAGGAGCGCAAAAACGAGATGGTCGCCGGAACGCTCGAAGAGTGGTTGGAGGACAGCGCACGTTCGAGCAAAGTTATTTTCGAACGCGCACCGAAAGCGGCCGACGGCGCGGAATTAAAAGATATGGCGCATGTCGATCGCGACATGCTCAACGAATTCGACGATTTGGCATGCGACCAGATGCTCAAAGCAGGACTGCGTTTGGCGAAAGTGCTGAACGACATTTTCGGCAAATAGCATCCCGCATGAGAAGGTCAATAGCAATATCGGCAGCAGTCATACTGGCATTGTGTACCGTCGGCGAATGTTATGGTTGGGGGCGACTCGGGCATCGCACGATAGCCGAAATCGCCGAACGACATCTGACTCCGAAAGCGAAAGCGGAGATTGAACGCTATACCGGCGGTACGCCGCTGGCTGCCTATGCCGTATTCATGGACTCGGTCGCCAATCATCCGAAATACAAAAAACCGTTTCGCGGCTGGCATGCGTCGATAGCCGATGTCGATTGCTCCTCGCCGGCAATCGTCCGCAACCGCTATCGCGACGGTCGCGACGGAGTAACGGCGATGGAGGATTTCCGCGAACTCATGGCACGGCGCGACGAATTGCAGTTGAGCGACTCGACAATTTTGTGCGCGATAAAATGTATCGTGCATATCGTCGGAGATTTTCACTGTCCGGCACACGTGCGCTACGTGGACAACGCGAATGAAGGTGCGATACCGGTAAAATTTTACGGCAAACAGACCTATCTGCATCGCGTGTGGGACACTTCCGCCATCGCGCATGCCCACAAAGGCTGGACCTACAAGCAGTACGCCGATTATCTCGATATTTATTCGCCGGCAGAAATCAGAAAATGCACGGCGAAATGGGCGCAGGAATGGTTCGAAGACGCAGCGCGCGATGTCCGCGAAAGTCTCTGCTGGGTCGGTGAGGATGAAAATCTGGGAGACGAATTTCAGGCGAAAGCCGTTCCGCTCGCCGAACGGCAGATGCGCAAGGCCGCATACCGATTGGCAAAGGCTCTCAACACGATTTTCGGGAAATAGTCAGGGAATCGATTCGGGAAACAAGCCCGGTAAGATATGGTTTCGTGAGAAAACAGAGTTCGATATGGAGGCGAAAAATATGGCGAAACTGTTTTTGTCCGAGATATGGGAGCGGCGGTCGGAATAAAGGGTAATGGTGCAAAAAGTGCCACTTTTTTATCATATAATCCAATAAGACAAATCAACTATAAGACTCTAATTATCTTATAGTTGATTTGTTGTTTTCTATGATAATCAACGTCAATTATTAGAAACATGTTTCTAATAATC
>CAYRSF010000080.1:0-14578 GCA_964427035.1 uncultured Alistipes sp. | reverse complement strand
GGATAGCATGGAGGTTGTTCGGATGTTGGGAGTTGGGAGGTTGGCACGTGCGGGTTATTCTGGGAGCACTGGGAGTACTGAGAGTACTGAGAGTACTGGGATAGCAGGAGACTTATATTACCTATTCTACCTATAATACCTATTCCCCAGTCCTCCCAGTCCTCCCTGTTCTTCCGGTCCTCCCTGCCGACCGTCAAAAAAAGCGGGACAAAGCCTTTGGAGGCTTGTCCCGCCGAATATCGCCGTACGTTGCGTTTAGCGGTCGTTGCGCGGTTTGCGGTCGCGACGCTCTCCGCGGTCGCTGCGGTCGCCGTGGCGGTCGCCCCGTCCTTCGCGCGGTTTGCGTTCAGGCTCGACCCAACCCTCCGGTTTAGGCAGCAATGCCTTGTGGGAGAGTTTGAGTTTGCCGGTCTTGGCGTCCATGCCGATCAGTTTGACGTCGATGATGTCGCCCTCTTTCAGTCCGGTCTCCTCCATGGTCTCGAATCGCTTGTAGTCGATTTCCGAGATGTGGAGAAGAGCCTCTTTGCCCGGCAGTATCTCGACGAATGCACCGAATGCCACTATCGACTTGATAGGTCCGGAATAGGTCTCGCCGATCTCCGGAACGGCGACGATAGCCTTGATGCGGGCAAGTGCGCCGTCGATAGACTCTTTGTTCTCGCCGAATACGTCCACGATGCCGACCTCGTCGTTCTCGGTGATGGTGATGGTCGTGCCGGTGAGTTTCTGAATCTCCTGAATGACCTTTCCGCCTGGACCGATGACCGTTCCGATGAAGTCCTTCGGAATAGTGATTTGCTCGATGCGCGGCACGAACGGCTTGTAATCTTCACGCGGTTCGGCGATGCACTCGGTCAGTTTGTCGAGAATGTACATGCGTCCTGCGCGGGCCTGTTCCAGAGCCTTAGCCAAAACCTCGTAGGAGAGACCGTCCACCTTGATGTCCATCTGTGTGGCGGTGATGCCGTCTCTCGTTCCGGTAACCTTGAAGTCCATGTCGCCGAGGTGGTCTTCGTCGCCGAGGATGTCGGACAGCACTGCCCAACGACCCGTCGCGCTGTCGGAGATGAGCCCCATTGCGATGCCCGAAACCGGCTTCTTGATTTTCACGCCGGCATCCATCAGTGCGAGAGTTCCTGCGCAGACGGTCGCCATCGAAGACGAACCGTTGGATTCGAGAATGTCCGAAACGACGCGAACGGCGTACGGATTTTCGTCTCCCAGCGGAATCATAGGCTTCAATGCGCGCCATGCGAGGTGTCCGTGTCCGATTTCGCGGCGGCTCAATCCGCGCGCGGCTTTCGCTTCGCCGGTCGAGAACGGAGGGAAATTATAGTGGAGTACGAACTGCTCCGTTCCCTGACGGAGGACTTCGTCGTACATCTTTTCGTCGAGTTTCGTGCCGAGCGTAACGGTCGAGAGCGACTGTGTTTCGCCTCGGGTGAAGATTGCCGAACCGTGGGCGCAAGGGAGGTATCCGACCTCGCACCAGATAGGGCGGATTTCGTCGGTGCGGCGACCGTCCAGACGCTTGCCCTCGTCGAGTATCATGTTGCGCATCGCCTTTTTCAGCACGTCGTCATGGAAATACTTGTGGATGAGCGGGGCCTTCTCGACCAACTCCTCCTCCGTGAAGCGCGATGCGAATTCGGCTTCGAGCGCGTCGAATGCGTCGCTGCGCTCGTGCTTCGTCGTGCCGCTCGTGGCTATTGCGTATGCCTTGTCGTAGAGTTCGGCGATAATCTGCTGGCGCAACTCCTCGTCGTTGGTCTCGTGGCAGTAGGTGCGTTTTACATCCTTGCCCAACTCCTTCGAGAGTTCGATTTGTACGGCGCACTGCTTCTTGATCGCCTCGTGCGCGAACTCGATTGCGCCGAGCATGACCTCTTCCGAAACCTCTTTCATCTCGCCCTCGACCATCAGGATGTTGTCGATGGTGCCGCCGACCATGATGTCGAGATCGACATCCTTCATCTGCGAGAACGTAGGGTTGATGACATATTCTCCGTCGATGCGGGCGACGCGCACTTCCGATATCGGTCCGCCGAACGGAATGTCCGATACGGCGAGTGCAGCCGAAGCGGCGAGCCCTGCGAGTGCGTCCGCCTGAATATCCTTGTCGGCAGAAATCAGATTCACGGTAACGTATACCTCTGCGTGATAGTCGGCAGGGAACAACGGGCGCAAAGCACGGTCGATAAGACGTGCGACGAGGATTTCGTTGTCGCTCGCCTTGCCTTCGCGCTTCATGAATCCGCCCGGAATGCGGCCGGCTGCGGCGAATTTCTCCTTGTATTCCACCTGCAAAGGCATGAAATCGGTGCCTTCCTTGGCCTCTTTTGCGGCAACCACCGTTGCGAGGAGCATGGTGTCGCCCTGTTTGACTACCACCGAACCGTCAGCCTGCTTGGCGAGTTTGCCGGTTTCGATCATAATCTCGCGTCCGCCCGACAGCGGGATAAACTTTTGTACGGCATCGTACAATTTCTTCTCTTCCATAATTTTTTCGTCCAAATATATTGTGTTTTTCTCTGTTACGAAACAAAAATGAAGGCAACGCGCATCGTTGCGGCTGCCTTCATTTTCGACCTCTTACTTACGGAGGTTGAGCGTCTTGACGATCGCGCGGTAACGCTCGATGTCGATCTCCTTCAAGTACTCCAACAACTGGCGGCGTTTGCCGACAAGACGCAGCAGCGAACGCTGCGTGCCGAAATCGTGGCGGTTGTTTTTGAGGTGTTCAGTAAGGTGGTTGATACGGTACGAGAACAGGGCGATTTGGCTCTCAGGCGAACCGGTATCCTTGTTGGACTTGCCGTACTGACCGAAAAGTTCTTGCTTTTTTTCTGCTGTTAAATAAGCCATAACTTGTGATTTTAAATGTTTTATACTTCATCCGCATCCCCCTTACCGTGGATAACGTTAAAGCGGTGCAAATATATGTATTATAAACCGAAAAACCAAATATTTCGGGGAGGTTGTTGGGTTATCGCGCTCGGGGGAGTGCCGGGGGAGTACTGGGAGCACTGGGAGGACTGGGAAATAGGTGTTATAGGTAGAATAGGTAATATAAGGCTCCTGCTATCCCAGTACTCCCAGTACTCCCAGAATAACCCGCACGTGCCGACCTCCCAGAATAACCCGCACTCCCCATCCCCGCACGTGCCGACCTCCCCGCACTCCCAACAACCGAACAACCTCCCTGCTATCCCAGTGCTCCCAGTGCTCCCAGAATAACCCGCACGCGATAACGCCGCCAAAAACTTTTTTGCTTTTGCTCTCGGCTTGCACTATCTTTACGACTTCGTCGTTTAGATAGGCTGCGCCTCGGCAAAATCAAAACATTTGCTTTTGCTCTCGGCTTGCACTATCTTTGCCGTATGAACCGTTTTGCCAAATCTTTTTTGCCGCTGCTTGCAGCGGTTGCGGGAGGGTGCTCGCCGTCGCCGCGATACGTTACGCTCGACGGCGCGATGCTCGGCACGACATTCCACATCGTCGCCCGCACCGATGCGCCGACCGACAGCCTCTATGCCGGCATGATGCGCATCGATGCCGGGATGAAGTCGTCGATGTCGATTTTCGACCCCGAATCGCTGCTCAGCCGGGTCAATGCCGGTCAGACCGATTCGCTCGATGCGCACATAATCCGCAATATCGCCGTTGCAGGCGAGATAAACCGTATCAGCGGCGGATTTTACGACATCACCGTCAAGCCGCTGACGGAGGCTTACGGATTCGCGGCGAAGGGAAAAATCGAACATCCGAACATCGACTCTCTGATGCAGTTCGTCGGCTTCGGCAGGTTCCGTGTCGAAGGCGGCAGAATCGTGAAGGACGACCCTCGGGTGCAACTCGACCTCAACTCGATAGCCAAGGGCTATACGGTCGATCTGGCAGCCGGGTTTTTGGAGGACCGGGGGTGTACGGACTACATAGTCGAAATAGGCGGCGAGATACGCGCGAAGGGGGTCAATGCCAAGGGAAATCCATGGCGCGTGGCGGTCGATTCGCCGTTCGACGGCAACGATTCGCCCGGGGAGTTCCGGCAGACCGTCGTCGAGGTAAACGATTCTGCCATGGCTACATCCGGAAACTATCGCCGCTTCTATACCGACTCCGGGGGGCGCAAAATCACCCATACTGTCGATCCGCATACGGGACGCAGCGTCTGTTCGCGCCTGCTTTCGGCGACGGTCATCGCCGGCGACTGCATGACGGCGGACGCACTGGGGACGATGTTCATGGCGATGGGCGACGAAAGGGCTGTCGCGGCGGCTCGGGAAATGCGCGACAGCGTGAAGGTTTATTTCATCCTCGCGCCCGAAGCCGGGGCTGCGGAGACGGAGGAGTTCGAGATATTCTCGACACTCGACCGATAGATAAAAACGACAAATCGGATAGTTTATGAAACGTGTGCTGATTCTTTACAACGTTCAGGCGGGACATGCGAAAATAGCCCGGCGGCTCGATGCCATCGAACAGGTTTTTCTCGAAGGCGGCTACGAACCGGTGCCGAAACTCATCGAGTTCGGCACGAATCCTTTCGACGGCACGGATGCCGCATCGCTCGACATCGTTACGGTGTGCGGCGGCGACGGAACGCTGAACTATGTCGTCAATGCGATGAAGGAGCGCGGTTTGGACATCCCGATAGGCATCATCCCTGCGGGCACGGCGAACGATTTCGCAGGTGCCGTCGGCATGAAAAAGGATTTCGTGCGCGCAGCCCGTCAGATTGTCGGCGGCGAGGTCGAACCTGTCGATTGCGGAATCGTGAACGGTCTCTATTTCGTAAACGTATTCAGTTTCGGTCTGTTCACCACGACCTCGCAGCACACTCCCGATGCTATAAAGCACAAGATAGGCAAGGCAGCGTACCTTATCGAGGGGCAGAAGGAGTTGCACCGTCGCGAGTTCATCCCGCTGCACGTGCGCCACGACGGCGGAGAGATGGACATCCGCAGCCTTATAACGCTTGTTTTCAACGGAGAAACCGCCGGCAGATTCCGTTTGGCTCGGAATGCGTCGGTGCGCGACGGAATGTTCGATCTGCTGATGCTCGACAAGTGCGGCACGCTGGCTGCCGTGTGGGCGATAATCCTTTATCTCATAAACGGCAAACCCAATTTCGCCATCCGCCATATCCGCACGTCGCATATCGAAATGTCGTCGCCGCTCTCGCCGCTCACCGACATGGACGGTCAGCACAGCGCGGAATTCCCGCTGGTCATCGACTGCATCCGCGGCGGAATCAGGGTCGTCTGCCCAAGAGAGTAGGACAGCCCCGCGAGCGTTATAACTTCCCGTACCTCGCTGCCCCTCCCAACTCCTGTCAAATATATCAATATAATAATGATTTTTATACAGAATTTATTTTTAATAAATATGATTATTGATTTTTGATATGTATATTTGAATTGTATTTTAAAACTTAATAGATTATGGAGAAATTTAATAAAATTGCAATCTATGTGATTGTATTATGTGCGGCTGTATTAAGCAAAATGACGGTATTGTAGAAATGTCCAAAAATGAGACTTTTATGATGGAGGTCCCAGACATGAAAGTAGCAATAATGCCTATCGATACAAGAGACTCTGATGTTGATGAATCATTCATTTATACTGTAAAAGAATTAGATCAAGATGGAATAATTAAAGATGTAGATATTTCATATAAAGTTGATGTTAATTACGATTCTGCCGGATATATGATAATAAACAGTTTCTCGAAAAATGGAGATTTATTGTTTGGTATGAAAGTAGATTCCAGCGGGAAAATTATTGAGGATAATTTTTACGACCTAACGAAAGCAAATGGCTGCGTTAATAGAAAATACCAAAACCTGAAAATAAAATTAAATAATGATTTCGGAATTTGGTGGGATTTGGCATGCGCTTTCGGTGCCTGTGGATATATAAGTGCTTATGTGAGTGCAGCGGTACTATGCGCAGTGGGGAGCACGAAATATGACGAATAAAATATGCTTGTGATTATTTTGTCAATCAAGATATTGATAGCCGCAGTGTTTCTTGTGTTCGGTTACGGCGTATTGCTTATTGCGAAAGAAGTGCGTCGAAACGGGAAATACAGTATGCTGATATACGTATTTGAAGGTTTGCTGTTTATGCCGTTTTCATACGCCGTATATTTTAAATTGCGTAAAAATAATGCGATACGATGCGGTAAAGACAATGATATCGAAACAGAAAAATATCTTGCCAATTATAAGATTTCAGTTGTCCTTGGGTGTATTGCATATTTAATGCTTATAGCGGCAATAGTGGGTTGGGCAATAAAGGCATGATTGAAAAGGCGGGACATTGTGCTCCCGCCTTTGCTATGCCATACCGTACCTCGCCACCCCTCCCAACTCCTGCTCGATGCGGAGCAGGCGGTTGTACTTGGCGAGGCGGTCGCTGCGCGACATCGAACCCGTTTTGATTTGCCCCGAGCCGACCGCAACGGCGATGTCGGCGATGGTCGTGTCCTCGGTTTCGCCCGAACGGTGCGAGATTATCGTGCGGAATCCCGCGCGGTGAGCCATATCGACGGCATCGAGCGTCTCGGTGAGCGTGCCTATCTGATTCACCTTGACCAGTACGGCGTTGCCGCACCGCTCCTCTATCCCGCGGCGGATGAATTCGGTGTTGGTTACGAACAGGTCGTCGCCGACCAACTGGCAGCGGCCGCCTATCGCCTCGGTGAGCATCCGCCAGCCCTCCCAGTCGTTTTCTGCCATTCCGTCCTCTATCGAGTCTATCGGATAGTCGTTCGCGAGACGCCGCAGATACTCTATTTGCTCCTGCCGCGTGAGTTTCGCTCCGCCGGCACCCTCGAAACGGGTGTAGTCGTAGATTCCGTCGGCGAAAAACTCCGACGATGCGCAGTCGAGTGCGAGAGCGATATCTTTCGGTGCGGAGTATCCCGCCAGCGATACGGCTGCGAGGATGGTTTCGAGAGCGTCCTCCGTCCCCTTGAACTTCGGTGCGAATCCTCCCTCGTCGCCGACGGCTGTGGACATGCCGCGCTGTTTGAGCGTCGATTTCAGCGCGTGGAACACCTCCGCCCCCATGCGTACCGCCTCGCGGAAATCGGGCGCGCCGACGGGACGTATCATGAACTCCTGAAACGCGATGGGCGCGTCGGAGTGCGAACCTCCGTTCACGATGTTCATCATCGGCACGGGCAGCAGACGGGCATTCACACCGCCGATGTAGCGGTAAAGCGGCATTCGCAGCGCGCATGCTGCGGCTTTGGCTGCGGCGAGCGACACGCCGAGAATCGCGTTGGCTCCCAAATGCGATTTGTCTCTCGTGCCGTCGAGGGCTGTCATCGCCATGTCTATGTCCGCCTGTGCCGCAACGTCCGCTCCGACGAGTGCCGGCGCGATTATCTCGTTCACGTTCTCGACCGCTTTCAGCACACCTTTGCCTCCGTAGCGGCACTTGTCGCCGTCGCGCAGTTCGAGTGCCTCGTGAGTGCCGGTCGATGCGCCGCTCGGCACCGCCGCTCGCCCTTTCGCCCCGCATTCGGTGCCGATTTCGACCTCGACGGTCGGATTGCCGCGCGAGTCGAGTATCTCGCGGGCTTCGATTTTCGTTATTTTCATAAGTTTCACATTTAAAAGGCCATATAGGTTTTTTATACCTGTCGAACCGATATCTCCTTGTTTCGTTTTACCGGCATTTTCTGCAAATTGCGCACCACCGTGAAAACGGTATTGTCTTTTTCGGCAAAAACCACTACCTTTGGAATTGAATTGCATAATAGTAAATTTATGGCTGTATTCAAGGTCGAAGGCGGACACCGCCTTTCGGGCGAAATAACCCCTCAGGGAGCGAAAAACGAAGCGTTGCAGGTGATTTGCGCGACGCTTCTCACGCCGGAACGGGTCGTGATAAGCAACATTCCCCAGATTCTCGATGTCGAACAACTCATCGATTTGCTGCGTGCAATGGGCGTCGAAGTCGAACGGCTGGCGGACGACACGTATGCCTTTCGGGCGAAGGATATCGATCCCGACTATCTGCTCAGCGACGACTACCGCCGTCGTGCGCAGCGTCTGCGGGGTTCGGTGATGATTATCGGTCCTCTTTTGGCTCGCTTCGGCATCGGCTACATCCCGAAGCCCGGGGGCGACAAGATAGGTCGCCGCAGACTCGACACTCATTTCATCGGTTTCGGGAAACTGGGTGCGGAGTTCGATTTCGATGCCGCCGAATCGTTCTTTTCGGTGCGCGCCGAACGGTTGAAGGGGTGCTACATGCTGCTCGACGAGGCTTCGGTAACGGGTACGGCGAATATCGTCATGGCGGCTGTGCTCGCCGAGGGCAAAACCACGATATATAACGCCGCGTGCGAACCCTACGTGCAGCAGTTGTGCCGGATGCTCAACCGAATGGGGGCGAAAATCTCCGGCATCGCGTCGAACCTGCTCGAAATCGAGGGCGTCGCATCGCTCGGCGGCACGGAACACCGTCTGCTGCCCGACATGATCGAGGTCGGCAGTTTCGTGGGAATGGCGGCGATGAACCGTTCGGAACTGACAATCAAGAATGTTTCGTTCGAGAATCTCGGTATCATTCCGGCGCAGTTCTCGCGGCTCGGCATCGTTTGCGAACGTCGAGGCGACGACCTGTTCATCCCGCAGCAGGACCACTATGCCATCGAGAGTTTCATCGACGGCTCGATAATGACCATTGCCGATGCTCCGTGGCCCGGACTGACGCCCGACCTGCTCTCGGTATTCCTCGTGGTTGCGACGCAGGCGAAAGGCTCGGTGCTGATTCACCAGAAGATGTTCGAGAGCCGGCTGTTCTTCGTCGATAAACTGATAGACATGGGTGCGCAGATAATTCTGTGCGACCCTCACCGCGCCGCCGTCATCGGACACGACCACAACATGCGGCTGCGCGCCACGAGAATGTCGTCGCCCGATATACGTGCGGGAGTGTCGCTGCTTATCGCGGCGATGAGTGCCGAGGGGGTCAGTACGATACAGAATATCGAGCAGATCGATCGCGGCTACCGCGACATCGAGGGTCGCCTCAATGCCGTCGGCGCACATATCGAGAGAGTGGAGGAGGGTTAGAGAGAACCGTGAGAAATAAGGAGGGTTAAGGCAGAAGATAGGCAATAGAGGCAGAATAAGTATTATAGGTAAAATAGGTAATATAGGTAATATAGGCAGAATGGGAGAAAAACATTCCTGCTGACCTGTAAGCAGGCGATAATTATCGCCTGCGCAACCTGTAAGGCGGCTTTCGCCGCCGCAACCTGTAAGCGGGCAAAGCCCGCGAACCTTAAAAACCTTATTCCCCGCACGAGAGACATGGACAGGCAACACCGAAACATTTTTCGGACGGAGACAGCCCCAAGCGAAATAACGGAAACAATAAAGCAATAACAAATAATTAACGTATCGACCGAAACAAAAAGTCCCCTTTACAAAACTGCGGCGACAGGCGAGAGCAATAAAGATGTTTATTGCCGAGCCGCCAAAGCAGAAGAGCCGAAGGCTCAAAGGGGATTTAGGGGATAAGTAACACCGAAACATTTTTCGGACGGAGACAGCCCCAAGCGAAATAACGGAAACAATAAAGCAATAACAATAATTAACGTATCGACCGAAAAATGTTTTTGGAAAATGCAAACCGGAAAGGGTGGATCGAAGTGATCTGCGGCTCGATGTTCTCGGGCAAGACCGAGGAACTCATACGCCGTCTGCGCCGTGCCGAATTCGCCCATCAGAGAGTGGAGATATTCAAGCCGCGCATCGACGTGCGCTATTCCGAGGAGGATGTGGTGTCGCACAACGCCACGACCATACGTTCAACGCCGGTGGATTCGCCGCAGAACATCTTGCTGATGTCGTCCGATGTCGATGTCGTCGGCATCGACGAAGCGCAGTTCTTCGACGAGAGCGTCGTCGAGGTGTGCCGGCAACTGGCGAACAGAGGCATTCGCGTCATAGTCGCGGGATTGGACATGGACTACCTCGGCAAGCCGTTCGGACCTATGCCGGCACTTATGGCGACTGCCGAATATGTTACGAAAGTGCATGCGATATGCGTACGCTGCGGTAATCTGGCGCACCATTCGCACCGCCTTGCCAAGAATGACAAATTGGTGATGCTCGGCGAGAAAGATACCTACGAGCCTATCTGCCGACACTGCTTCGCCGAACTTTCGAACAAGGAAAATGACGAATAGTACAATAATATTGCACGATATTCGTTAGAGGGAACGGGAAGGCGATAAGGAATAACGGCCTTATGGACGTCGGAGCCTTTAAAGACCCAGACCGATACCTCCCCATATTGCAAAACGTTACCGAACCGTAAGAAAGAAAAACAGAATAAAATGAGTGAAGTCATCAACATCAAGGAACTCAACGAACGCATCGAGCGCGAAAGCCTTTTCGTGGATACGTTGCGTACTCAAATGGGCAAAGTGATTGTCGGTCAGTCGCATCTGATCGATACGCTGCTTATCGGACTGCTGTCGAACGGTCATATCCTGCTCGAAGGCGTCCCGGGACTTGCCAAGACCCTCGCCATCACGACCCTTGCCAAGGCCGTCGATGCCGATTTCGCGCGTATCCAGTTTACGCCGGATTTGCTGCCTGCCGATATCGTCGGCACGCTGATATATTCGCAGAAGAACGAGGACTTTTTGGTCAAGAAAGGTCCCGTCTTCGCCAACTTCGTCCTTGCCGACGAAATCAACCGTTCGCCTGCCAAGGTGCAGTCGGCATTGCTCGAAGCGATGCAGGAGCGTCAGGTAACCATAGGCGACCGGACTTACCGCCTGCCCGAGCCGTTCCTCGTTCTGGCGACGCAGAACCCGTTGGAGCAGGAGGGCACCTATCCGCTGCCCGAGGCGCAGGTAGACCGTTTCATGCTCAAAGCGAAGATTTCGTACCCGAAGAAGCAGGAGGAGCGCGACATCGTGCGCATGAACCTTTCCGGAGCGGGAATGCCGCAGCCCGACAAGGTGATTTCGCCCGAGGATATCGTGAAGGCGCGCAAGGTGGTCGAGGATGTATACATGGACGAGAAGATTGAAAAATATATCGTCGATATCATCTTCGCTACGCGCGAACCGGCGGAGTACAACCTCCAAAAGTTGCAGCCGCTCATCGCCTACGGCGGTTCGCCGCGTGCCAGCATCTCGCTCGCCAAGGCAGCCCGTGCTTACGCATTCATCCGCCGTCGCGGCTACGTGATTCCTGAGGATGTGCGTGCCGTGTGCCACGACGTGCTGCGCCACCGCATCGGACTCACCTACGAGGCGGAAGCCGAAAACATATCGACCGAGGAGATTATCACCGAGATTCTCAACAACGTCATCGTACCGTAATGCAGGAGCAGGAGAACGATATACTGAAACGGGTTCGCAAAATCGAAATCAAGACCCGCGGACTGTCGAACGAGATTTTCGCAGGAAAATATCATACGGCATTCAAGGGGCGCGGCATGTCGTTCGCCGAGGTGCGCGAGTACCGTATCGGCGACGATATACGCGACATCGACTGGAACGTTACGGCCCGTTCGCGCAAACCACACATAAAGGTCTACGAGGAGGAGCGCGAACTGACGATGATGCTTCTGGTGGATGTCAGCGGCTCGCGGATGTTCGGCAGCGGTTCGCGGATGAAGAAGAACGTCATCACCGAAATCGCCGCCGTACTTGCATTCTCGGCGGCTCAAACCGGCGACAAGGTCGGCTGCATATTCTTCTCCGACAAGGTCGAGAAGTTCATTCCGCCGAAAAAGGGGCGCAGCCATATCCTGACGATTATCCGTGCGCTGATTTCGTTCGTGCCGCAGTCGAACGGCACGGCGTTGTCCGAGGCGGTGCGCTTCATGGCGAACGTCAATAAGAAACGGTGTACGGCGTTCATACTCTCCGATTTCATGAATCCGTCGCGCGACGACGCCCCGCTCGAAGACGCCCTGAAAATCGCAGGCAGCCGTCACGACATGGTCGGCATCCGCGTGTGGGACGAGCGCGAGGCGGCGATGCCCGACGTCGGCATCGTCGAGGTGAGCGACGCCGAGACGGGGCGCAAGGTGTGGGTCGATACGTCATCGGCGCGCGTGAGAGAGCATTATGCGGCATCATGGCGCGAACGCGACGAGCGCATTTCGCAACTGTTGCGCCACAACCGCATCGACACGGCGGTTATTCCGACCGACGGCGACTATGTCGTCGAACTGATAAAATTATTCAAACAGAGATGATTGCAATGACGAAAAAGATTGTCGCCGAATCGCTGGCGGGTCTCGCGATGATTCTCGTCGCGACGGGTGCCGCGGCACAGTCCGTTCCGCCCCGCATAACGGCGAGCATCACGCCCGACAGCATCATGATAGGCGACCGTTTCACGCTCGAAATAGAGGTGGACAAGGATTTGATGCAGAGCATCTCTTTCCCTCGTCTCGACCGCCCTGCCGCATCTGCCGGCGATGCCGCTGACGGGGCATCCGCTGCGGAGGAGAGCATCGAATGTATCGAGGATTTGCCCGTCGATACGCTTTCGGTGGACGGACGCCGTCTGCGGTTGCGCAAACGCTACATCATGGCGGCTTTCGACGAGGGCAACTACTCGTTCGGGCGCGCACAGGTGCTCTATGCCGACAAAAACATCGTCGATACGCTCTATGCCGACGATTCGTTGAGAATCGCGGTGGCGACGTTCCAGATAGACTCGACCTCCCATGCGATTTTCGACATCAAGGCGCAGAAGACGCTGCCTTTCCGGTTCGGCGAGATTTCGGGCTACCTGCTGTGGTCGCTGCTCGCTCTGGCGATTGTCGCGCTGGCTGCGTGGTTCGCGGTGCGGTGGCTGCACAGGCACGGTCGGCATATAACCGACATATTCAAACCCGCTCCGCCGCTGCCGCCTCATGTGGTAGCCATTTCGGCACTCGAAACGCTCCACAACCGCAAATTGTGGCAGAACAACAAGCACAAGCAGTACTATTCGGGTTTGAGCGACATTCTGCGCACCTACATCGCCGGTCGCTACGGCATAGGTGCGATGGAGATGACGACCGACGAGATAGTCGATGCGATACGCGGTGCCGACATGCCGCAGAAACCCGCCATGGATCTTGTCGCGGTGCTTCGCGACAGCGATCTGGTGAAGTTCGCCAAGGCGATGCCGGATGCTGCCGAGAACGAGGATGCCTACCAGAAGGCTTACTGGTTCGTCGAGGAGACCAAACCGGTCGAGGTCGCTGCCGAAGATGCGGAGGATGCGCCGACGACCAATGCGGATGCGACCGAAAACAGGGAGGAGAAACGATGAAAACGAGATTATGCATAGTATCGATTCTGTCGGTGTTCGCCGTTTTTGCTCCGTTCGCCGAGACTGCGGCGCAGAAGATGCCCGAACGCCGGTTGGTGCGCAAGGGCAACCGCCAGTTCGCCCGCGAGCGTTACGACAAGAGCATCGAGAGTTACACACGGGCTTTGGAAGCCGCTCCGACGTCGTTCGAGGCTTCGTACGATTTGGCGAACGCCATGTTCCGTGCCGAGCGTTACGACTCGGCTGAACAGACGCTCAAATCCGTACTTGCCGACTCGACGCGTTCGGACATCGACCGTTCGGAGGCTGTCTACAATCTCGGCAATGCGCAGTTCGCCCAGCAGAAACTCAAAGAGGCTCTGGCGAGTTACCGTGCCGCGATGCGTCTGAATCCGGACGATCAGGAGGCGAAATACAACTACGCTTACACCAAACATCTGTTGCAGCAGCAGGAACAGCAGGAACAGCAGGAGCAGCAGCAGAACGACAAAAACAAGGACGACAAGAACGAGGAGCAGCAGAGTCAGGACAACCGGCAGGAGAGCGATGACGGGCAGAACGATTCGCAGAACGACCCGCAGCAGGGCGGCGAACAGAACCGACCGCAGGACGGCGCGAGCGACGACCGCAGCGAGAGCGAGGGTCAGCCGCAGCCGCAAAGCGGAATTTCGGAACAGGAGCGCGAGGCGATGCTCGAAGCGATTCAGGCTCAGGAGGACAAGACGCAGGACAAACTGAAAGAGAAGACCGGCGTACTGGTTCGCGGCGGAAAGAACTGGTAGCGGGGGACGGTTTAAGTTCTCGGCTGCAAAGCCGCCGTTGGGGGCTCGAATGACCTCAAAGTCTTTAAGGACTTTATAAAAAATGAAACAATGGAATTTGCAACTCCGCATATACTTTGGCTCCTGACGGCGATAGTGCCGCTTGCAGCCTATTACGTGTGGCGCACGATGCAGGGCGGCGCGACGATACGCATTTCGTCGGTCGAGGGCTTGCGCCATGCGCCCCGCACCGTGCGCTACTACCTGCGCCATGTGCCGTTCGTGCTGCGCTGCATTGCGTTCGCGGCGTTGATAGTCGCGCTCGCACGTCCGCAGAGCGCCGAACACGATACGCGAACCGATGCCGAAGGCATCGACATAGTGCTGGCTCTCGATATTTCGTGTTCGATGCTCGCACGAGACTTGTAGCCCTACCTCATCACTGCGGCCAAGGATGTTGCGGGTTCGTTCATCGCCGTCCGCTACGGCGACC
>CAYRSF010000079.1:0-21362 GCA_964427035.1 uncultured Alistipes sp. | reverse complement strand
CCCGCAACTATTCGCAATGCGATTCGCTGCTTATCGGCGACAGGTGCGGGGCGCATACGTTCCCGCGTATCGACTGCCGCAATTCGTCGGCGGTGCTCGAACACGAGGCCACGACATCGAAGATTTCGGAGGAGCAGTTGTTCTACTGCAACCAGCGCGGACTCTCGACCGAAGAGGCGGTCGGACTTATCGTGAACGGTTATGCGAAAGAGGTGCTGGCGAAACTGCCTATGGAGTTCGCCATCGAAGCGCAAAAGTTGCTGTCCATAAGTCTCGAAGGCAGCGTAGGCTAACCCCGCGATTCGTAAATAAGTTAAGTATAAAAAGGAAAAACAGTATATGTTAAGCGTAAAAAATCTGCATGCCTCGGTTGGCGACAAGGAGATTCTTCGCGGTATCGACCTCGAAGTGAAAGCCGGCGAGGTGCATGCCATAATGGGACCGAACGGTTCGGGAAAGAGTACGCTCGCCTCCGTTCTGGCGGGCAGCGATAAATTCACCGTAACCGAGGGCGAAGCGACCTTTATGGGCGAGAATCTGCTCGGAATGCCGATAGAGGAGCGCGCCCGCCGCGGTCTTTTTCTCGGCTTCCAGTATCCGGTGGAGATACCGGGCGTTTCGATGGCGAATTTCATGAAATTGGCTGTGAACGAGAAACGCAAATATATGGGGCAGGAACCGCTGCCGGCTTCTGAATTTCTGCGGATGATGCGCGAAAAGAGCGCGATTGTCGAACTCGACCCGAAACTTACGTCGCGTTCGGTGAATGAAGGGTTCTCCGGCGGCGAAAAGAAGAAGAACGAGATTTTCCAGATGGCGATGCTCGATCCGATGCTCGCAATCCTCGACGAAACCGATTCGGGGCTCGATATCGACGCACTCCGTATCGTCGCTACCGGCGTTACGAAACTGCATACCGAGAATAACGCAACGGTCGTAATCACTCACTATCAACGGCTGTTGGATTATATAGTTCCCGATTACGTACATGTGCTCTATCACGGACGCATCATACATTCGGGCGACAAGAGCCTTGCCCTCAAACTCGAAAAAGAGGGCTACGACTGGCTTATCAACGATTATAAGGAGTAGACGGCGACATGGGTATCGAAGATTTGATAAAGAACGGCGCGATGACTGCGTTCGGCGGCGGAAAGATTTCCGGTGCCGACGTTTCGCGTCCGCTGCTTGCCCTCAACCCGCGCAATATGGTCGTCGAAGCGGATACGTCCGTTCCGGTAAAACTCGTCATTTTTCATACGCGAACCGGCGAATCGTCGGTCGAGTTGCGATTGTGCGGGAATGCGCGACTGTCGCTTACCGACGTCTATCTTGCCGAGACTTTCGCCGAGGTGCGTATTTCGCAGGCTGCCGGCAGCCGATGCCGTATCGTCGCTGCGGAGTTGCGGAGTGCCAATGTCGCGTATCGCATAAATCTCGAAGGCCGCGGAGCGGAGAACGAGTTGTCGGCGGTTTTCGCAGCATCCGGTTCGGAGCATTGCACTGTCGATTTGACGACGAATCATCTGGTTCCCGACTGCAAGAGCGATTCGTTGGTGAAAGGCGTCGCTGCGGGGCGTTCGACAGGCGAATTCCGCGGAATCGTCTATGTCGCACAGGATGCGCAGCGCACCGATGCCCAGCAGCAGAGCCGCAACATCGAGATGGGCGATGCGCATATAGTAACCATGCCTCAACTCGAAATATATGCCGACGACGTGCGTTGTTCGCACGGTGCGACGGTCGGGCGGCTCGACGATGACGCGATACTCTACATGCGCCAGCGCGGATTGAGCGAGAAAGATGCTCGCCGGTTGCAGGTGGAAGGTTTCGTGAACGATGTCGCAAGCCGGTGCGATGTCGCGGAAACAGCCGAAATATTGGCAGCGGAGATTGCCGCCAAACTTGAAAAATTGTAGGAGCGATGAGATTCGACGCAGATGAAATAAGACGGGATTTTCCGATACTTGCGAGGAGCGTGTACGGCAGACCGCTGGTCTATCTCGACAGCGGAGCGACGGCGCAAAAGCCGCAGTGCGTTATCGATACCGTGAACCGTCTGCATACCGAACTCAACGCCAATGTCCATCGCGGAGTCCACTACCTGTCCGACCGCATGACGGTGCTCTACGAGGAGGCTCGCGAACGTATACGCGGATTCATCGGCGCACGCTCCCGCGAGGAGGTGATATTTACGTCGGGTGCCACCGCATCGCTCAATCTGATTGCTTATGCGTGGTGCGAGAAATTCCTGCATGCGGGCGACAATATCCTCGTAAGCGAAATGGAACACCACTCCAATATCGTTCCGTGGCAACTCGCGGCGGAGCGCAAGGGGGCGGCTGTACGTGTCCTGCCGATGGATGATTCGGGGCGATTGAGAACCGAACTTCTGCCGTCGCTTATCGACAACCGCACCCGGGCGGTCGCGGTTACGCAGGCATCCAATACTCTCGGGACGAAACCGGATTTGCGCACGATAATCGATGCCGCTCATTCGGTCGGGGCTGTCGCAGTCGTGGACGGTTGTCAGGGCGTGGTTCACGGCGGAGCGGATGTCGCCGCGCTCGATTGCGATTTTTACGCCTTTTCGGGTCATAAACTCTACGGTCCGACGGGAATAGGCGTGCTTTACGGCAAGCGCGAAATCCTCGATGCCATGCCTCCGTTCATGGGTGGAGGCGACATGGTCGATAAGGTAACTTTCGCCAAGACCGCCTATGCTCCTCTGCCGTTGAAATTCGAAGCCGGAACGGCTAATTTCATCGGTGCTGTCGCTCTCGGCGAGGCAGTGCGCTATCTGCAATCGCTGCCGTGGACGGATGTCGAACGGCACGAAAAGGAGTTGCTCGACCATGCGACGCGGCGGCTGCTCGAAATCGACGGTTTGCGCATTTTCGGTACGACCGCCGACAAAACGCCTGTCGTATGCTTCGATGTCGAGGGGACGGGACATTACGATATAGGAATGATTCTCGACAAGTTGGGAATAGCGATTCGCACCGGTCATCATTGCGCCGAACCTACGATGGCTCATTTCGGAGTCAGCGGCATGTGCCGGGCTTCGTTCGGTCTGTACAATACCGTATCCGAGGTCGATGCCCTCGTCGAGGGTGTGGCGCGTGCGGTAAGAATGCTCAAATAAATAAAGGAGGAAAAGATATGTTCATCGTTCTCGAAGGTCTCGACGGAGCCGGAAAATCCACTCAAATAAGGATGCTGCGCGATATGTTGGCGAATATGGGCATCGAAAGCGAATACGTTCATTTCCCGCGGTTCGACGCCCCGGTATACGGTGAACTTATCGCCCGTTTCCTTCGCGGCGAACTCGGCGGAGTGGAGCAGGTAGACCCCTATATCGTGGCATTGCTCTACGCCGGCGACCGTGCCGATATGGCGGCGCGAATCAGGGAGTGGCAGGCTGCCGGCAAGGTCGTGATTGCAGACCGCTACGTATATTCCAATATAGGATACCAGTGCGCCAAAATCGCCGATGCCGATGCCCGCGGACGGTTGAAAGAGTGGATTTTCGATTTGGAATACGACCATAATGCGATTCCGCGTCCCGATATTTCGCTGTTTCTGGACGTTCCTTTCGCGTTTACGGTAAAGAAACTTACGGATGCCCGCGAGGGCGACGACCGCAACTATTTGAACGGCGCGTCGGATATTCACGAATCGTCGCTTGCATTGCAGGAGAGCGTTCGCCGCGTATACCTCGATGCCGCACGCGAGGATTCGTCGCTCGTCGTTGTGGATTGCAGCGATGCCGACGGCGGAATGGCTTCGCCGGAGTCGATATTCGCTGAAATAAAACGGCTGGTATTGCCGTTGGTGAACGAACGTTAGATTATGGGAAGCGCATTGCGAAATAAACGGTGGTTCAGAGTGCTTGCGCATGTCTGCCGCGTGTCGTTCGCATTGACGTTCATCCTGTCCGGATTCGTCAAGGCCATCGACCCGTGGGGAACGGCTCTCAATATCACCAACTATCTTGTTATATACGGACTCGACGCACTGAAACCGTACGTGATGGTCTTTTCGATATGGTTGTGCGGGGCTGAACTGATGATGGGCTGCATGATGCTGTTCAAGGTGCGGGTCAGACTGATTTCGATATTCGCGGTCTTGTCGATGCTGTTTTTTACGACACTTACTTTTTTGAGTGCTACATGGATTCCTGTCGAGGACTGCGGCTGTTTCGGCGAAGTCATAAAGTTGTCGCCATGGGAAACGTTCCTTAAAAACTTGGTGTTGCTGCCGATGGCCGTGTGCGTCTGGTGGCGGTACCGCTCCGACCGCGTATTCGCATTTTCCGCCGGCGAACTCGCGCTGACCATTCTGTTCTGCGTGTCGAGTATGGGTGTGGGCATATACAGTTATTGTCATCTGCCGCTTCTCGATTTTTTGCCGTATAAAGTCGGTGTGAATATCGCCGAATCGATGGAAAAAGCCCGAACCGAACAGGCGAATGCCGATGTCGTGCTTGTTTACCGCAACAAACGTTCAGGCAAGTTGAAGGAGTTCTCGCTGAAAGACAAGGCGTGGCACAACGAAAAGCGGTGGGAGTGGGTGGAAACCCGCGTGTCGGAGGATGCGGACAACAGCGTCGAACCCATGATTCTCGAATTTTTCGTGAGCGACGAAAACGGAACGGATGTAACCGACAGCCTGCTTTCGGTGAAAGGCAAACTGTACATGCTGTGCGTTTCACGTGCGGATGCTGTGAGTGAGCCGTGCGAACGCCGCCTGCGTTCGGCTGTCGAACAAGCCGTGGCGGAAGGTGCGGGTGTGGTATGTCTGACGCCGCAGATTCTGCAAGGTGCGACATATCATTCTTTTGCGGGCAGCGAACCGGTGAAGTGTTATAACATCGATGCCAAGACGATGAAAACCATGTTGCGGGCTGATTTCGGACTTGTGGTTCTGACCGACGGCACGATAACCGACAAGCGAAATTGCCGCGACATACGATAAACAGACAGCCGGTGCGTAAAAAAAAGTGTCGAAATATGAAATTTCGACACATTCTACCGTAATTTAAGCCATTACCGTTTCGGTGCTTACTATCGCCACCTCGTGCGCGACGGGGGCGATTCTGCGCAACATTTGGATAAGCCCGCAGTATTTTTCGTTCGCGAGATTTATCGCACGCGCCACTTTCGACTGGTCGGCAACAGTGTCGCAATAGACGCTGTATGCAACGTCGAACGAACTGTAAACGCTTTGTGCGACCACCGTGTCCGTGTTGAGTTCTCCCGATACGGTGATTTCGAGCGATTGCGGTGCGATGTTCATTTTTGCCAGTATGCCTGCCACGGTTTTGCCTGCGCATGTCGCAGCAGCATAGAGGAGCAACTCTTTCGGATTGAGTTCGGCGACTTCTCGTGAACCGGACAGCCTGAAATCCGAATTTTCCACTAATTCCACTGTAACTGATGTTTTCATGTTCGTCGGTTTTTTCTCGGTTTCGACGGCAATAATCATTCCCGAACTGTATCGTCCGGCATGCCCGGGTGAAATTTTTCGCTCTTTGCAACGCTTCGTGTCGCGAACTCGCCGACGTTTTCGGTCGAATGTCGCCCCGAATGACGGAAAGGGTATAATAATGGCGGTACGCATGCGATAATTACGAATTAAAATCGTATTTTTGCAAATGAGTATATAAATGAAAACCGGTATGTACAAAAAAATATTCCTGACGGCGGCGATGGTTGTCGCTGCACTGTGCGGTTCGGTCGCCATGACGCCGCCCGAGTCGCGGAGTGCGCTCGAAAGGGCTTTGACTTTGCTCGAACATCGCCGTTGGTGCGATGCCCGTCATGAATTGCTGCGGGTGAAAGAGACCGTTCCGTCGGATGAAACGAGCCTGATTCGCCAAATCGAATTCGGTTTGACCGTATGCGCCGCCGAACTCAAAGACACCGATGCCGAACAGAGATTGCTGTCGTTCCTTGCGAGTTATCCCGAATCGGTGCACGTGAACGATATTCATTTCATGCTCGGAATATATTATTGCGAGAACGAGGAGTTCGCAAAGGCGAGAGAAGAGTTCGGAAAAGTGTCGTACAAAGCATTGACGGCCGATAACCGCGAACGATACGATATAAGGCTCGGATATGCCGAATTCGTCGGCGGAAATCTCGACAAGGCGTATGAACACTTCTCGAAAGTTTCGCCGACAGGACAGTATGCGGATCATGCAACGTATTACAAATCGTATATCCATTATCATCGCGGCGAATTCGATCAGGCGTACGACGGTTTCGTTTCGCTCAAAAAGAGCGATGCCTATGCATCGGTAATCCCGTACTATCTGCTCCAACTCGAATTTTCACGGGGCAATTACGACTACGTGGTGCGTAATGGCGACGATTTGCTTGCCGGAGCAGTCGAATCGCAGCGATTGGAATTGATGCGCATACTCGCGGAGTCGTGGTATCGTCTCGAAGGCTACGACAAGGCGTTGTTCTATATTTCGATGTATGGCAAAAACGGCGGAGCGATGAATCGCGAGGAGAATTACCTGCTCGGATATTCCGCATATCGTACGACTGACTATGCCGCTGCCATCGAGGCTCTGCAAAAGGTCTGCACGGGCGGCGATTCGCTCGCGCAAAATGCTTCGTATCACCTCGCCGACTGCTATATGAAACAAGACGACAAGCGGTTGGCGATATATTCGTTCGCCATGGCGGCAGACGACAAGTTCGCCAACGAAATCGCCGAAGACGCCTTGTTCAATTACGGAAAACTGCTTTTCGAGACTGGCGGCGGCACGTTTAACGAATCGATAAACGTATTGACCCGCTACGTGAACAAATATCCCGATTCTCCGCGGGCGAAAGAGGCGAGGGAACTGCTTATTGCCGCATACTACAATTCGCACGACTACGATATGGCGTATTCGGCGATTAAGTCGTTCGACAAGCCCGATGGAAACATAAAGACCGCATTGCAGAAGATAACCTGTTTCAAGGGTATGGAAGCCCTCTCGGCAGGCGATGCCGTGAAGGCGCAGGCTGCGTTCGAGGAGTCCATGGCGGTCGGCGTGAGCCCTAAATACAATGCCCTGTGTTCGTTCTGGTTAGGCGAAATCGCATACAACCGCGGCGATTATCCGAAAGCGATAGAGCATTACGACTTCTATCTGAAACGTGCGCCGAAATCCGCATACGAGTACAAAATGGCTCTCTACAATGTCGGATATTCCCAATTCGCGCTCGGCGATATGACGAAAGCCCGCAAGGCTTTCGAGGGCTTTCTATGGCTGTACAAGAACCCCGATTCGTATCGCGCCGATGCCTATAACCGTTTGGGCGATACGCAGTACTCGTCGCGGGATTTCGCAGCCGCAGTGAAGAGTTACGAGAATGCTGCGGCAATCGGTTCGGTCGAACAGTACTATGCGCAATATCAACGTGCCGTTTCGCTCGGTCTGCTCGGAAAGACCGCGGCAAAAATCGGCATTCTGAAACAGATCGCAGCCGATGGTCGCGGCGATTATGCCGACGATGCGTCGTACGAACTCGGTCGGACATACGTTTCGCTCGAACAGTACGGCAGCGGGGCTTCGGTGCTCGAAACGTTCATCGGCAAATATCCTGCATCCCCTTACTATATGCCGGCATTGCTCGATCTCGGATTGATATACTTCAATTTGGGCGATACCGCCCGTTCGCTGAAATATTACGACAAGGTCATTACCGCTGCTCCTCAGTCGGAAACGGCGAGGGATGCGATGCAGAGCGTCCGCGAAATTTATGTCGGCAAAGGCGATGTCGATTCGTATTTCGCATATGCCGAACGTACCGGTGTGGAGTGCGATTTGAGTTCGATGACGCGGGATTCGCTCTCTTTCCGTGCGGCACAGAAAATATATCTGTCGGGCAGAATCGATGATGCGATTCCGCAACTCGAACACTATATCGCCAACTATCCGAAAGGCTATTACCTTAACGATGCGCTGTTCTGCCTCAGCGACAGTTACCTTAAATGCGACAGCCTCGACCGGGCGGTCGCCAGTCTGAAACTGCTTGCCGAAAAGCCGACCAATCAATACACGCTGGCGGTGCTCGAAAAACTTTCGCAGGTAACGTTCGACAACCGCATGTACGAGGATGCCGCTGCGGCATACCGCCGTTTGTACGATGCGGCGGCGAGTGCGCCGAAACGTTCGGATGCGGCATCGGGATATGTCGAATCGGTTTTGGCGCACGGCAGCGACGATTCGATTCTCGCTATGGCGAACGACATCGATTCGCTGTCGGATGTAAGCCCCGAATCCCGCCGGGCAGCCCTGTTCGCCAAGGCGGGAGTGCTCTCTGCGCGCAACGACAAGGCGGCTGCACTCGATATTTACAAGACTTTGAGTGCGGAACCGTCGAGCCGCGAGGGAGCGGAGTCGGCATATATCGTTATTCGCTCGATTTATGACAGCGGCGATTTGGACGAATGCGAAAAGCGAATCTATGCGTTAGCCGACAGCAAAACTTCCCAATCGTATTGGCTCGGAAAGGCATTCGTTTTGCTCGGGGACATATATCTCGACCGCAACGACCAGTTTCAGGCCCGTGCGACATACCAGAGCATTATCGATGGTTACTCGCCGACCGACGACGGAATAGTGGACGAAGCGAAGGACAGAATCAAAAAACTCAATTAGGCTATGAAACGTGTAATAAGCATATCCGTATTGGCGTCGCTCGTATGTGCGAGCGTATATGCGCAGGTCGCCAAGCAGGTCGAGGTAACGAAAAATTATGCACCGAGCGTTTCGCAGGCGACCAAACTCGCCATCGTCCCGAATATGACCGATACCGTCATGCTGCGTCCCGAAATCGATTATGCGATAACTCCGCGTTCGTTCTCTTCGACCCTCGGAACGCACCGGTTCAAACCGGCTACGGTTACATATTGGGAATATATGAAAGAGTATTCGTTCTATATGAAACTCGGTGCCGGGTATCCGCTCAATTCCGTAGCCGACGTATACGCATCCACACACCGCGCCGATGTCGGATATCTCATGGGATATTTCAATCATCAGGGACAGTACTCCAAAATCGAACTGAAAGACCCGTTCGACGGATTGTCCTATAAAAACAATTCGCAGCAGACGGTGAACCGGGTCGGCGTGAACGCCGGAAAGTATTTCGGCCGCTATACATTGTCCGGCGACATATACTATCAATCGGATATTTATCATCGCTATCCTTTGTCCGGCGACTATGACCGCCGCGAGATAAATTTCGAGGATGTCGATTTGAAACTGCGTTTCGGCGATTCGTTCATCAATCTCGACCGCCTGAATTTCGCCGTTTACGGGTCGGCGGATTTTTATAACGACAAGTCGAAAACGTTCATCGAAGATTCCAAATACCAGCAAATCGATGCGACCGCCGGAGTGAAAATCGCCCGCCGTCTTGCAGTGCGCAGCATGTTCTCGGCAAGTATCGATTACCGCGGGTATTACGGATTGAAAGATTTGTCCTCTTACAGCAACAGCCTTCTGTCGGCGACGCTGCTTTACGGCTACAATTCCGGACGGCTGCTCGAACTGAAAGCGGGACTGACCTACACTTTCGACCATACGGCGTCGGCGTCGAAGACGAACCGGCACTATGTAATGCCTTATCTGTATATCGGTCTGAATGTCCGCAACAAGGGAGCGTTCGTTCCTTATGTGGAGTTGGACGGCGAGGTGATAAACAACAGTTATTATTCGCTGCTGAAACGCAATCCTTATGTCGAAATTCTCGGCAGCGGCGGCGGCGAAATGCCGAATTTCATGCACTCGCTGCCGAATACCGCCCGGTACAATGTCCGTTTCGGCATGTCGGGACATACGAAAAACAGCAAGTTCGCATACCGGTTCTATGCCAACATGTCGTTTCTGGAAAATTCGACATATTGGTACAACGTGAACCAAATCTTCTTCAATGTCGATGTCGCGCGCGAGAATATATGGTCGGTAAATGCCGAGGTCGATTACAAACCCGTTTCCCAACTCCTGCTTTCGATGCAGGTGCGCGGGCTGATACATACCAATTTCTCGAACGTCGATAGCGCGCAGCCTCCGGTCGAGGCGAAAATCAGGTTGAGGTACACGCATAAGAAGTTCGCGGTCGGTGCGAGTGCGGAGTTGCAGGGCGTATCGAAATGGACATGTATTTACAGCCCAGCCTTCGTCGGTCGTTCCGATGATGAGAATGCCCCTCTCGAACGCAATACGGTTACCGTTCCGGCATCGGTCGATATCGGATTGACTTTCGATTGGTATGTTTCGGATAAGTGTACGGTGTTCGTCGAGGGGAACAACCTCGCCAATATGAACATGTACCGTTGGGTGTATTATCGCGAGTACGGCGCGAACTTCACGGCGGGCGTCAAAATACAGTTCTGACGATGACACGGAGAGCCTATACCGTGAATTTCAAATGGAACGCGACGGTCTGGATCGTTACCTCGTCATTCATCCTTTTCTTTGCGGTGCTGGCAGGCACGATGCTCATTTACTCGTTTCGGGAGCACAGCGCAACGGCCCTTGTCGCATTTTTCGTCATTGCGGCAATCGGTGCGGCATCTATTTTGGCGAGCGAGGGGTATTCGCCGCAATATCTTGAAATAAGCGACGAAGGTATCGTCGTGGTCCGCCGTTATGCCGATGTCGATATCGACCGCAGCGAAATCGTATCCGTCGAACGTGTCGCCGGCAGCAAAATCCGCCGGGCGATATGCACCGGCGGCAGCAGCGGTCTTTTCGGATTCTTCGGCAGTTACCATGCCCGGGGAATAGGCGGCTTCGAGATGTATGCGACCCGGTTCGACAACCTTTTTCTGATAACGACCTGCCGTAACAAATACGTCGTGAGTTGCGCCGAGCCGGAACGGCTGGCGCATTACCTCGATTGACGCTCCTGAAATACCCGTATTATATGTCAAATCTGTTCCGTTCGCGAAAAAAGAGCGGGAATAGTTGCTATTTGGGAAAATTATCTTTAACTTTGCGCACCCGCAAAGTGCGGGGTTGGATTACAATTAGTTTATTAACAAGTATTAAACGTAAAACAAAGTGGATTCTTTAAGTTACAAAACCATCTCGGCGAATGCAGCGACGGTCGATAAGCAATGGGTCGTCATCGATGCAACGAACGAGGTGCTGGGTCGTTTAGCCTCGCAGGTAGCGAAAATCCTGTGCGGTAAGAACAAACCGAGTTACACTCCACACGTTGATTGCGGCGATTATGTCATCGTCATCAACGCAGAGAAGGTGAAACTCACCGGAAAGAAGATGACCGACAAGGTCTATGTGCGACACACCGGTTATCCGGGCGGTCAGCGTTTCGCTACGCCTGCGGAGTACCTTGCCAAGAGACCGGAGTTCGTTGTCGAGGAGGCTGTTCGCGGCATGTTGCCTAAAACCCGTCTCGGCAGCGCAATCATCAAAAATTTGAAGGTTTATGCCGGAGCGGAGCATCCGCACGTGGCTCAAAACCCGAAGTCAATTAAATTAAACGAGATTAAGTAAGCATTATGGAAGTTGTAAACACCGTTGGTCGCCGTAAGGCAGCAGTGGCTCGCGTATTCGTGAAGCCGGGCAAAGGCAACATTACAATCAACCAGAAGGAACTCGGAGTTTATTTTCCTTTGAACATTCTGCAATACGAGGTTAAGCAGCCGCTGCTCGTAACCGAAACCGCAGAATCCTTCGACGTAGTCATCAACCTCGTCGGCGGCGGTATCAAGGGTCAGGCCGAGGCTGCTCGCATGGGTATCGCACGTGCATTGTGCGAGATCAACGCCGAGTATCGTCCGGTTCTGAAAAAGAACGGATTCCTCACTCGTGATTCACGCGAGGTTGAACGTAAGAAGCCGGGTCAGCCGGGCGCACGTCGTAAGTTCCAGTTCAGTAAGCGTTAAACCTTACAGCAACCAACTATTCGGCAAAGCACGACGAGGGTTTCAAATCGACTCGACTGCGACGAAATGTTCGCATTACCCGTTCGGTTGCCCTGTCGCGGAAAACTCCCGGGATCGACGAGGTCGCTACCGTGGGAGTTGAAGAAAAGAGGATTAAAATTAGATTAAAAAACGCAAACAAAATGGCACGTACAGATTTTAATACATTATTGGAAGCCGGTGTTCATTTCGGGCACTTGAAACGCAAGTGGAATCCTAAAATGGCTCCGTACATCTTTATGGAGAAGAACGGCATCCATATCATCGACCTTTACAAGACGGCGGTAAAACTGGATGAAGCCGCAGCGGCTCTCAAACAAATCGCCAAGAGCGGTCGTCGCGTATTGTTCGTTGCAACCAAAAAACAAGCGAAGGAAATAGTTGCCGAAAAGGTGTCGGCTGTCGGAATGCCTTACGTTACCGAACGTTGGGCAGGCGGTATGCTGACAAACTTCCCAACCATACGAAAAGCCGTTAAGAAGATGGCTACCATCGACAAGATGACCACCGACGGCGTTTTCGATAACTTCTCGAAGCGCGAGAAGTTGCAGATTGCACGTCAGCGTGCGAAACTCGAAAAGAACCTCGGTTCCATCGCCGACCTTACCCGTCTGCCTGCCGCTCTGTTCGTTATCGACGTTCAGAAGGAGCAGAATGCCGTTAAGGAGGCAAACCGATTGAACATCCCCGTATTTGCAATGGTAGATACTTGTTGTGATCCAACCGACATAGATTACGTTATACCTGCAAATGACGATGCGACGAAATCGATAGCCGTTATCCTCGACACCGTATGCACCGCTATCGCGGAGGGCACCGAGGAGCGCAAACTCGAAAAGGAGAAGGAGGCAATCGAATCCGAGGCTAACACCGAGGCTGCTCCGGTAAAGAAGGATGCGAAACCGCGCATCAAGAAGAGCGTTAAGGCGTCTATCGACGCCGAGGAGGCTGCCGTAGCAGAAGTTGTCGCTGCGACCGAAGAGGTTGAAGCAAAAACAGAAGAGTAATTAACCGAAAACAAGTAAAACTATGGCAATAGAGATTAAAGCCGCCGACGTGATGAAACTCCGCAAGATGACCGGTGCCGGCATGATGGATTGCAAGAAGGCTCTCATCGAGGCCGAGGGCGATTACGATCGCGCACAGGACATTATTCGCGAAAAGGGTAAACTCGTCGTTGCAAAACGTGCCGACCGTTCAGCAAGCGAAGGTGTCGTTGTTACCAAGATTGCAGGCGAAAAGGGTTATATCCTTTGCCTTGCCTGCGAAACCGACTTCGTCGCCCAGAACTCCGAGTTCACCGCATCTGCGAATGCCATTTTGGAGATTGCTGCCAATGCCGATGCTGCCGATACCGCTGCACTTCTGGCAGTCAAGAACGCCGAGGGTCATACCGTCGAGGAGATGGTAACCGAGAAATCGGGTCAGACCGGCGAGAAAGTCGAACTCGCATACTATGCCCGCGTAGAGGCTCCGTTCATCAATGCTTACGTTCACTTCAACAAGAAACTCGGCACGATGCTCGGTTTCAGCAAGCCGATATCCGAGGAGGTCGCACACGCAATCGCCATGCAGGCTACTGCCATGGCACCGATTTCTATCGATATCGACGACTGCCCTGCCGACGTGGTCGCTCACGAGAAGACTATCGCATTGGAGCAGATGAAGCAGGACCCGAAGAACGCCAACAAGCCTGATGCCATTCTCGAAAAGATAGCCGAGGGTAAGATGCGCAAGTTCTTCGAGGAGAATACTCTTCTCAACCAGACTCTGGTCGGTGAGAAAGAGACTATCCGCGAATATCTCGCCAAGGCGGATAAGGACGCGAAGATTGTCGCCTACAAGCGTTTCGCTTTGGAGGCATAGTCCGAGCCCCGTCCAATGAAAACCGCTGCACCCTTTTGGTGTAGCGGTTTTATTTGTTAATAACCGAAATAGTTGCTATATTTGTGAAAACAAAATAGAAATTTGCCTATGAAACATTAGCGTATATGTATATACGCGCACTATAAAACATATTGAAAAAAGCGTTTTAACTTATTTTTTCTCTCTAAAAGTTTGGCGACTATAAAGACTCGAAAGGATATGTCTAAAATGTTCACGTATTTTGCGTGGGCTTTTTGTGATATTTTGTGAGTCATGGTTACGCCAAACACCGTAGAGAGCGAGATACATTAAAAAGTACCGCGCTTTTTTTGTGCACGTATAATTCCGGTTATAAGGTACCAATGTAAATTATTTTATTAAAGCCGATGGGACAATGGCATATAACCGTCAAACACAATAATGGGTATAAGTCAAATTATCAGAAATGATGATTCGGTAACTGTAATAACGGATGAAGGACATGCTTCAACAGCAGAACAGCATGACTATTGGTCGGACTCGACAAATAACGACATGTTTAATAGCGCAGTCGAGGATGCGTTGAGTAAAGACTAATCAGTATTAAAACATTTTCAATCTCTCAAAACTACAATATAATAGTTTTGAGAGATTATTTGTTTTGCTATCTCGGCGTTATTCTTCGGAGGATTGCGAGCGGGAAGCGGCGAACGGGGCGAAGCCACAACCATATTCGGGCGCAAAAGATGTGCGCACGCGAACAATCTATTATTCCGTAAACTTTGTCGCGGGTCATCGATTCCGTGCCGTAGATGTTTCCGTCGCCCAGCAGCGTAACCCGATTGCCGTCGATAGATATAATCCTGTGAATAACAAAGTTATGACCAGTATCTGCGAGTACGACATTGTATTTCCGGAAATCCTCCTCCTTGACAGGACGCAGCGATACCGTCGTGCCGCTGCGGAAAAACGGCAGCATGCTCTGACCCTTTACCGATACCCGTACCGGCGAACCTTCGAGCAACAAATCGCGTACGACGGAGAACATCTCGCGATTGTTCATTTCGTGTATTTTCATTGTTCGCCGAAAATTGTGTTGTACGAAAGCCGTGCTGCATCTCCGTCGGGCAGGCATTCCAAATGATATACCGGAACATTGGCAATCATCTGCGATAACGTATTGCAGATGCAGTCCTGCAATTCGTCGTCGTAAGCGAATGCGGGAGGACATGACGGCAGGAGCGCGCCGATTGCATTCAACGTGCCGAGCCGCTTTATGCGATTGTGCGGAGCCTGACTGAGCCGTACGAATCCGCGTATCGGGAAACTCGAATTGCGGTAACATGGCGTTTTCCCGCTCCATGGCGAACCGAATACCGTCGGAACTCCGTCCACAATACGAATTATCGGGCTGTCGTCGTTCAGGAGTTTCGCCCCGTCGATATTTTCGCGCCAAAGTCTCGTATGAGTGCTTTTGCCGGTTCCCGACTCTCCGAGAAACAACACCGCCCCTCCGTTTTTGACGATTACGGACGAGTGGATGGCGATTGCACCGCGCGGAGCGACAGTGAGCCCGAACATTATCCATAATCCGAATCGCAACAATGTGGCATCGACATCCGCACCGCTGCCCATGTTGCATGAAACCGTATTCGAGCCGTCGGCTTTGACGAATATCATCTCCTGTCCGGATTTGGTCATGACGAACAGATAGCCGCCGTCGTATCGTCCGAAGCGGCATGCGGCATAATCCTCCTCGAATTCGAAATCGTATATCGACACGAATGTCGCGTAATCGTCGAGCGAAAGCCTTTCGCCGAACCGGATGTCGAGAGCGACGTCTGCCGAAGGGTCGGTTTCGATCTCGAACGGACGGAATCCTGCGAGCCCGCATTCGGCGAGGTTGCAGTTCGCGCCTTCGGTTCGGATGCGGTATTGTGCTATAATATAATCCATTACTTTATCTCTATTATGCGGTCGCAATAGTCGAGAGAACTTTCGCGATGCGCTATTATTATTATCGTAAGTTCGTCGTTCGTTCGCGACAACGTTTCGATGGATTCGTTGATGCCGCGTTCGGTATCGCTGTCGAGAGACGATGTCGCCTCGTCGAAGAAGAGAATATCCGCGCGTTTGTACAATGCGCGGGCGATGCCTATTCTCTGCCGCTGTCCGCCGGAGAGCAATGCTCCGCATTCGCCGATACGGCTTTGGAGCCCGTTCGGAAGCGAATCCACGAACTCGCGCAGGTTCGCCATGTCCACGGCCTTGTTCACGTGTTCGATGTCCACTGACTCTTCGTCGCATCCGAGTGCGATGTTTGCGAGTATCGTATTGTCGGTCAGAAATACGTTTTGCGATACGTAGCCGATAGTGTTCTGCCATTTGCGGCGGTTGGCTTCGGAGAGCCGCTCGCCGTCGATGCGTATTTCGCCGCCGGTCGGACGGTAGAATCCGAGCAGGAGATTGAACAGCGTGGTTTTGCCTGCGCCCGAACGACCTCTGATGCCTATTTTCTCGCCTTTGCGTATCTCGAACGACAATCCGTGCAGAGTGTCCTTGTCGCTGTCGGCGAATCGGAACGACAAGTCGTCGATTACGATACTGCGGCGGAAATCGAAACGGCCGTCCGCCGTATCCTCGACATGCGATGCCTTGTCGATGTCCGCATCGCGTATTATGTCTATGGTGTAGCGGTTGTAGCGCAAAGCCGTCCATGCCGCCATTATGTTGCGTATCGATGGCAGAAGCCGCAATGCCGCGACGGCGAATATTCCGAACAGTATCTTCATGTCGCTGCTGCCCAATCCGACACTCATCGTAACAAGCAGCGACATTCCGGCAGCAAGCCCTATTTCGGTGAATATCTGCGGCAGGGTGGAGACGGTCGCATTTTTCGCTCCGACCTCGATTATCGTGTCTATCGAGCGGTCGAACGCTGACAGCATCTTCGGAAAAGCGTTGTTGATTTCGATGTCTGCATATCCGCGGTATGTCTCCACGACGTTGCGATATTTGGTGCGCTGCGCATTGTTCTCGATGTCGCCGTAGCGGTTCACCCGTTTTCTCACGAGCGAGAAATAGAGCCATACCGACGGTACGAATATCGCGACGGTCAGCAGTGCGGCGACAGGATTGTAGATTACGATTGCCGTGAACAGCATCGCGAACAGCAGGGCTTCGCTGAATATCGATGCGAGCGGTCGCAGTACTCCGGCGACGAACGTATAGCATACGACATTTACGTTGCGGGAGAGAACTGCCGAGTTGGAACTTTTGATGAACGACAGCCCGCGGTTGAAATAGTCGATGTAGAGATTTCGCGACAGGTAGCGGTAAAGCGCGTATATGTAGTCGCGTTCGAATCGGTAGAGCCCCAGATTGACAAGGCATTTTATGATGATGAATGCCAGCATCGCCGCCGTTACCGATGCGACGAACGCCGTATCGCTGCCGAATCCGAGAGCATCGTATATGGCGGATAGATAACGGTTGGAGCGGATGTTTTCGCTGTCGAGAATCAGATACAGCACCGGCAGCAGTGCGGCGAGCCCGATAAAGTTGAGCAACGCCCGCAACATGATGGTGAACGTTACCAAATATCCGCGTGTTCGGAACTGTCGCGGTATTATGCCGAGTACCGAATGTTTCATCGCGCTAAATTACAAAAAAAAACGTAACCTCGGCGAGATTGCCGCTCCTTATTGTCCTACTTCTACGATTTCGCCCGATTTGACATACCATATATATCCGCGCACATCGTCGTAACCCATATTGCGCAGCATGTCGGCGTATCCGGCGACCTGTCTGCCGTATGACGATTCGGCTTTCCCGAATTTGTAATCGACCACGACCGCCTGCCGACCATTAATCATCACGCGGTCGGGACGCAGCATGCCCTGCCTCGGTACGATTATGTTGTTTTCGCGTCGGACGAGCGTCCACTCTCCGTCGAACCACTCTCCGGCAATGGTTTGGTCGAGCGTCCGTTCGATTTGCGCAGCGATGGAGCGGGCTTCGTCGCCGGACAGTACGCCGTCGGTTACCATTTGTCGTATGGCTGCGGTTATGTCGTCTCGGGATGCGGCATTCTCGAATACTCTGTGCAGCGAGATGCCCATGTTGCGCGGCGATATGCGCACTTGCTCGCCTTCGTTGAAATATCTGGCGGACGGCAGCCTCAAACGCATGTTTACGGGCGACGACGCATATTCGTTCAGGCGAACCTGTTTCGATTCCGCCGCTTTCTCGGTGAACGGTTCGGGCGGGGTATTTTCGCCGAATTCGCAGACCTTCGCGCCGTCCCCGCATTCGGTGAATCCGTCCGCCGGCAGTGCATCGCAGATGAATCTGCCCGCGGTTTTCGATTTTGCAGCCCGCTCGGGAATGAATACATGCAACTGTTCGGCTGCACGGGTCAGAGCGACATATAACAGGTTTATCGCATCGACATGCGAATATACGGTTTCTTCGTAATATCCTTCGGCGAATGCCGAGTCGGCGACGGTTTTGCTGAACGGAACGGGGAATGTTCCGAGCCCCTCGATTCCGCTCTCCGCCGACGGGTCTGCCCAAATGGTATTCTTTTTCCAGCCCGAATTGGACGACGGATTCAGATCCCATTTGCAGTAGGGTATTATTACGACTTTGTTTTCAAGACCTTTCGCCTTGTGTATCGTCATTATTTCGATTGCCGATTCGCTGCGTTCGACGCTTACCGACTTTCCGTCGCCGTTTTCGTCCCACCATTTCAGGAACAGAGCGATGTCGGCGACACGGCTGGCGCAGAATTTTACGACTATTTCGTGCAATGCCTGCACGTATGCCGTCTGTCCGTCTTTTTCGGGCGAATATTTCATCACGATATTCTCGAATGCCTCCTCCGGCGACATGACGCGCAGCGAATCGAAAAAAGCGTTCTCTTCGTCAGTCGGTTGCGCCATGAAATCGCAATCGTTGCGATAACGGTCATAGATTGCACGACTTAATTTGTCGCGCCGGTTCACCGCGAGCCGAAGAATCGCCATGATGAACGCGACCGCCGGCGAATTGTTGAGTTTCAAGGCCTCCTGCGTCATTACGTCGAACCGGTATTGCTGTCCGCTTTCGTCCTTGACGGCGAGCAGCCGTCGGGCGATTTCGTACCCGTCGGTTTTGCTTCGGACGAGCACGGTTATGTCGCACGGTCGATAGCCCTTGTCGATTATGCTTTTGATGCGCCCGACGATGTCCGGCTCTTCGCGGAATACGGTAATGTTCACGTATCCGCTGTTCGTGCATTTGCGCTGCGGCTTCTGTCTGTGCCCGGCGTATGCCCGCAGCAGCGTATCGTGCAGATGCGCATAAGTTTTCTCGGAGATTTTCGATTGCGAACGAGCCGTTTCGAGCATCGCGTTCAGTTCGGCGTTGTCGAGTGCCACGCCCCGGTCGAAAATCATATTGTTGAATTCGACTATCGTCGGGAGGCTTCGGTAGTTGCAGCCGAGCGTCTCTATTCCGGTGTCGTCGCGTCCGAGTTCCTCGGGAGCAATCGAACCGAGGATGTTCCAGTCGCTGCCCCGCCAGCGGTAGATGGATTGTTTGATATCGCCGACGAGCAGAACCGATACGTCTTCGCATTGCGACATCGCATTGCGAAGCAGAGGCAGAAAATTGCGCCACTCTCCGAGCGATGTGTCCTGAAACTCGTCTATCATGTATCTGTCGAAACGGTTGCCGACTTTTTCGTAGATGAACGGCGTGTCGTTTTCGGTTATGAACTGCGAAATAATGTGTTTGGTTTCGGAGAGCAGCATTGTATTCTCCTCGCGGCATATTTCGAGCGACTTGCGGTATAGGTCGTTGAGCAGTGCGAAACTGCGGTAATTCTGCAACAGTATCGTTTTGCTGTTGGCAAGTTCCTCCACATCGGAAACCTCGGCGCAAACCTTGTCGAACAGCGGTTGGATGTTCTGTGCGAGTGCCAGCATGCCGGGTGTCGCCTTGCGCGTCTTGGCGAACCACTTGTCGGGAGTTTCGCCGATGAGCGCGGCTGCCGTCTTGCTCGGTCGGGCGATTTCGCCTGCTGCGATTTTGGAAAGATAACTTACCGTCCCTTTTTTGAAATCGCTTTCGGCGAGACCTGCCGCCGCTATCGCATCCAACGCTTTTTGCGCTGTCGCTTTCAGTTCGCCGACAGCCCTGTCCGCTTTCGCCGCGAATCCGAAAACGATTCGTTTCAACTCCTTTTTGTCGGTCGCATGCGCGATTGCCTCCTTGGTGTATTCCTTGAACAGTTCGTTGTGCAGCAGCAGAATGCCGTCGCGGATATTCCATTTCTCTCCGGCTTCGATTCTGTCTTTCGCCATCTCCATCACCCAGTCGTACAATTCGCGGTTGGACGATATGTCGCCGATTACGGCATCCGCGCTTTTCGACAGTATCGGTGCCGTATCGAGTTCGAGCGAATAGTTCAGTTCGATGCCGAGTTCCTTGATGAAGGCCCGCAGAATACGCTGGAAAAAGGTGTCGTTGGTCAGTATCGTGAATCGCGAATAGTCGTGCAGTATGGCTGTGCGCACCCTTGCCGCACGTCGCCGCAACTCCTGTTCGCTTTTGCCTGTATCGTGCATGAGCATCGCCAGATAGTCGCTTTCGCCTCCCGATGCGAGCGTATGGATTTGCCGCAGTATGCGCGACTTCATCTCCTCCGTCGCCTTGTTGGTGAACGTTACGGCGAGTATGCGCCTGTATGCGGTCGCATCGAAATCCCCGCGCTCGTTTTCGCAGCCGAGGACATCCGAGACGTATTTGTAGGCAAGTCGATACGTTTTGCCCGAACCTGCGCTTGCATTGAGTATCTTCGCTCTCATCCGATCAATCTTGTCGAATCGTAAAGATACCGATTTTAATTTTAATTCGGATATTTGTCCGCAAAAAATTAGCGGCAGGATTGCAGTACTTCGTAATATGCGTAGTTTGATATGAATTCGCGCAACTCCTGACGTGTCGCCAGACGGCAATATCTGTATATCGCCGGCAAAGGTTTCCACAGCGTGAATGTCCGGAGGTTGGTGGTGTACGATTCGATGCGCAGCGAATGTCCGTCGAATTCGTTGATTAAAGCCCACAGCGAACTGTTGCCCGGGCAATTCGGATCGTCGGTGTGGAACAGATAAACTTCGTCATTCTTGAACTTGAAATCGTCGATTGTGTTATGCCTTTTCATAATCGTTTGATTTTTCGTCATTATGTATTAAAACGCGATTCCCTTCGGGCTGTTGAACCTAATTCATGGTTTCCCGACAGAATGCAGTCGGGAATCGCGCACAATCTCTACTTAACTGCCTGTCAGCCGTCGATATCATATCGATTTTCAGCCGACAGGCAGCATCATGACATATTGCAGGTCAGATTTACAGTGTGAAATTTCCGTAATACATCGTTCCGTTTTCGGTCTGTATCGTCAGCAGATACTCGCCGTTCGACGTCGAGACTTCCATTTCGAAATGTCCGTCTGCGGAGTCGCAGTAGTCGAAATACGTTTCGCCTGTCGATTGGTTGGCAACCGTTACGCA
>CAYRSF010000078.1:0-27023 GCA_964427035.1 uncultured Alistipes sp. | reverse complement strand
GCGATCGAACCGCCCGAGGCGGTTGATACGACGGTAGAGTTGCGCAATCTGCCGCGTATCCTCGTCGGTGTCCTCGAACAGGTTCATGTCCACCGACAACGGCACGGAAGCGGGTCTGCGCCGTTTGCGCCGGTCGATTTGCAGACAGGTATTGAGGCTTACGCGATATATCCACGTCGAGATTTTGCTTTCGCCGCGGAACTTCTCCCAGCCCTGCCACAAATTTATCAACACCTCCTGATAGAGGTCGTCTATCTCCTCCGAGTTTTTGGAGAACATGTAGCAGACCATATAAATCGTCCCTTTGTAATCTCCGACCGTCTTCACGAATTCCTGTTCGAGTTTCATCGATTTTGCTTCCTGTAAAATTGAACTTCTCTTAATTGGATGCCGAAACGCCCGAAAAACTACAAAAAAGAGAGAATTTTTATAACCTTAAAGCCTTTAAGGTCGTTAAAGTCCTTAAAGACCTTATTATAGAAGTTCTTCGTAAAACAAGTATTCGGTTCCCTCACGCCGGAGGGAACCGAATGCCTTTTCGCGTCGCTCCATGTTCTATCGCGAAATTGCCGCGCGGAACGCCGGAATCGTATCGTCGAGCGACATCCCCTTGCGGTAGATGCCTGCCGTACCGCCGACGAATACGTTCGCTCCCATCGATGCCATAAGTTCGGCGCGCTCGCAACTTACGCTGCCGTCTACGCTGATAAGGACATTGGAATATCCGTGTTCGTCGAGCCACTTGCGCGCTGCGGCGACCTTGTCGAGAATGCCCTCGACGAGTTTCGCACCTGCGAATCCCGGGTGAACGAGCATCAGCGTAACCATGTCGGAATACTTCATGTGCGGAGCGAGAGCCTCGACGCATGTATCGGGATTGATTACGACGCCGAACATCGCGCCTTTCGAGTGGATTTCGGCGGCGAACGCGCTCAAATCGCGATTCAGTTCCACATGGGCCGAAACGATGTCGCCCGCCTTTATATCGATTTTGGATGCGATGAACTCCGGCTCCTCCACCATAAGATGGATATCGAGCGGCATCGAGGTTACGCGATGCATCGCATTCGGGAAATCGGGACCGAACGTAAGATTGGGCACGAAATGGGCATCCATCACGTCGATATGCAGCCAATCGACGCCGTTGCGTTCGAGCGTCTTTATGTCGCGTTCGAGATTCATCAGATCAGAACACATCACCGATACTGAAATTTTGTTTGCCATATTTTTCGGAATTAGGTGTTAATTGACGATGCAAAGTTAAAATTTTAACGCGACACAGCGACATTCGCACGAAATTTTTCGACCGCGTTTCGCAAATCCGGCCGCCGGCATGCCGCAAACCGGAAAAGTTTTCATAATTTTGTCCGTGCCGAAACAGCGGAGCAATCGTGCGCTGCGCCAGAGCCGAACGGTCGATTTAAGCCTGACGGTCAATGATTCGCGAACCAGAACCTGCGAATCGCGATATAGGGTTATAAATTACGGCGCAGTCCGATACGATTTCGCCCCGCAATACGATACATATATATAACAACCGAATATACAGACCGGATATTCCCGATGCGAACCGACCGTGCCGTTTTTGATTATTCCGAAATTATGCGTACTTTTGATACGTTATAGCGGTTCGGATGCTTCGCCGCATCCGGCATGCGATTAAAAACAACCTAAAACATATAATTGCAATGAAAAAATTATTGTCGCTTTCAATTATGACACTCGTCGGCTTCGCCGTCATGGCACAGCCGCAGGTAATCGCACATCGCGGATTCCATGCAACCAAAGGTTCGGCACGCAACTCCATCGCGTCTCTGAAAGAGGCGCAGAAACTCGGAATCTTCGGTTCCGAATGCGATGTCAATCTCTCCAAAGACGGCGAAATCCTCGTCGCTCACGGAAGCATGCACCCCGACAAACAGACCAACAAGGATCAGAACATAAAGCGTGTAGACATTCAGAAGACCACGAAAAAGGATATCCTCGCAATCAAACTCGAAAACGGCGAAACCATGCCGACTTTCGACCAGTATCTGAAACAGACCGGCAAAGACAAGGACACGAAACTCATCATCGAAATCAAGAAGCACGCCACCCCGCAGCGCGAGACCGAAATCGTGAAAGCGGTAGTGGACAAAGTCGCCGAATACGGCTTGCAGGAGCAGGTGGAGTACATCGCCTTCCGTCCGTTCGTCTGTCAGGAGTTGAAGCGAATCGCTCCGAAAGGGACGAAAATCGCCTACCTCAACGGCGACTACACTCCGGAATACGTAGCCGGAATGGGACTGTCGGGCATCGACTATAAATTATCGGTTCTGAAAAAGAATCCTAAATGGATAAAGCGCGCTCACAAACTCGGACTGACAGTGAACGTATGGACGGTGAACGAGGAGGAGGATTTGCGCTGGGTAATCGAACACGGCGTCGATTACATCACGACCGACAATCCGGTTCTCGCGAAAAAACTCATCGCCGAAATTTGCAAATAGCCCCGCATGAAACTCAAATACGGGCTCGACGCCAAACCGGCAGCCGGAGCGATGCTTCTCTACGGTCTGCAATGGTTCATGATATGTATTCCTGTGGTGCTGACAAGCACGTTCATAGCACCGGCAGGCGAAACGGTATTCTTCACGCAGAAGATGTTCGCCGTAATGGGTATTACGATGATTATCCAGACGCTGTGGGGGCACCGGCTGCCGCTTGTCGCAGGTCCTGCCGCCGCGCTCCTTATGGGGGTCATTACGGCGTCGGCTCAGGGGCACGGCTCATCCGCGATATATCCCGCAATGATAATCGGCGGAGCGATTATAGCCGTCATGGCAGCCTGCGGCGTTCTCTCGCGGCTGCAACGCATATTCACGCCGCGAATAGTGATTTCGATACTGCTTTTGGTGTCGTTCACAATCGCCAAGCCTATCGTCGGACTGATATTTTCGGACAGCGGACACCAGTTGCTCGCACTCGTATTCTCAATAGTCTGCGTACTCGCAATGGCAGTGGCGAACAATCTGCTTCGCGGAGTCTGGAAGACCACGGTCGTCATCTGGGCAATGATTATAGGTTCCCTGATTTACTACTGCTTCACGGGCTTTCCGTCGCAGTTCATGACCGACAGCGTCGAACCGCGGCTGCTCAATCTGCCGATGGAGTTCGATGCGGGAGTGGTGCTGGCATTCCTGTTCTGCTATGTCGCACTGATGATAAACGAAGTCGGTTCGATACAGTCGCTCGGCGATATGATTTCGGCCGACAGGATGCCGCTGCGCAACAAACTCGGTGCGGGCATTACGGGACTTATGAATATCGTCGCCGGAGCATTGGGTGTCCTCGGCCCGGTCGATTACTCGCTCTCGCCGGGTGTCGTGGCTTCGACCTCGTGCGCTTCGCGATACACGCTGCTGCCTGCCGCCGCAGCGATGATTCTGCTCGCATTCTTCCCGCAGGCGGCAGCGATGCTGCTCACCATCCCGCTGCCGGTAATGGGAACGGTGCTGCTCTATCTGATGGCGACCCAAATCGCCGCCGGTCTCAACATGATGCAGGCGACGAAAGCCGTGCCGACATTCAAGGACGGCATGATACTCGGCATTCCGATAATGTTCAACATCATTCTTTCGTTCGCACCGCAGCAGGCAATCGACACCATCCCGGCTCTGCTGCGACCGATTGTCGGCAACGGATTCGTAATGGGAATAATCGTGATTCTGCTGCTCGAACACCTGCTGCTGAAACGGGACACGAAATAGGAAAGCCTTTGCGGCGTCGCCCGCGAAACATTATGCACGGCCGAATTATTCCGCCGTGCGACTTAAAAACCCCGGCAGAAAAATCCGCCGGGGTTTATGATGACCGTAAAAACCGGCACGTCTACTTCGCTGCCGAGCCTGTCATGCGGTATTTTTCGCAAAGCAGTTCCGTTACAGGCTCCATCGCTTTCGGGAAGACCTTGCGCAAATCTATCTCGTCGCTCTCGAACAGAACCCCTTTGAGCGCGCGCATGAAATTGTCCTTTATCTCCGTAGCGAGATTCACTTTCACTATGCCGTTGGCAATCGCCTCGCGCACCTGCGCATGCGGAATGCCCGAACTGCCGTGCAGCACGAGCGCGACATCCGTTGCGGCATGTATTTCGCGCAGCCGTCCGATATCCAGATGCGGCTCCTCCTTATAGAATCCGTGCGCCGAGCCGATAGCGACAGCCAGCGCATCGACCCCGGTCAGTTCGACGAACCGTGCGGCATCGGACGCGGTCGTAAACCCGCCGCCCTGCCGCTGCCCGAGTTTAGCCACATAGCCGAGTTCCGCCTCGACATTCACTCCGTAGGGACGGGCGACCTCCACGACGCGTCGCGTCGTCTCGACATTCTCGTCGAACGGACGTTCGCTCGCATCTATCATGACCGAATCGAATCCGGCATCCAGACACCGCTCCACCAGTTCGACCGACCCGCCGTGGTCGAGATGAATCCACCCCCTCACTTCGTAATCGGCGATTGCCTGACGCGCCATGGCGACGGCCTGCTTCAATCCGAGATAGTCTATCGAACTGCGCGTGAGTTGAAGCAGCACCGGCGCGCCGGTCTGTCGAGCGGCGCGCATGACGGCTGCAAGGGTCTCGAAATTGTAGAAATTGGTCGCCAGCACGGCGCATCCGCGGCGTCCGCAATCCTTCAAAAGTTCTTTGACGGTCATATCCGGCTGCTTTGCTGCGATTACAGTGAATCGTTGAGATTTACGAGATTGAACGCTCTGAAATATTTGTCCATATCGTGCTCGATACGGCCCAGTACGACCGCTTCGGGAGCCATTCCGACACGTTCGAGATTCTCGTATAGGACATGACGCGCAACGAGAGCCTCCGGTGCCTGCCAGATATAACGGCAGCCGGTCTTGACGAGCCAAGCCTTGCGCTCCGCACCGATTTCGTCGAATGCCAGTCCCTTCTCATCCGGTTGCAGCCACTTCTTCCAGCGTCCCGACTCGCAAACCAGACGGGTAAGCACCTCGGTGATATGCGACGGAATCGCCACACGCCCCTGCCCGTAAAAATCGAGTTCGCGCGCTTCGAGTTCGGCGAGTGCTTCATACTCGCTGATAGTAAATTCCGGTCCGACATTCGCACCTCCCATTCCGCAAAGCGGATAATCCTCCGGATTGCTTACTCCGTCCGTATAGTGTCCCTTGATGTAACTGCCCAGCGGACGCACTTTCGCCGTAAGTTTTTTCGCGACCTCGCCATCGAACAGCGTCGTATGCAAATCCGTACCGACTTTCCCGACGATGAAGCACGGCCAGACGCCGGCGAGCCCGACAGCCGCGAGCCCCGATTTGAGGCAGGCGATGAAGGTGTCGAACGTCGATTCGTCGGCAAGTCCTCCGTGAACCTCCTCCGTGCCGACCTCGTACGAAATCTCCGGCAGCCCGTTCGCACGACGGAAATCTTCGCAGTGTTTGATAAGTTCGACGGTACGGTCGGCGACGAGATGAATATCGATGGTTTCTCCCTTCGGAACATTTATATCCACCGTCGGGTCTACATGTATAAGGTCGTATCCGGCGGTGATTGCAGCCTCGAACGACCGTTTCACTCCGTTCATGGCATCTTCGACAGACCATCGTTCGGTGTTCTGCTTGTCTTTGAGCCATGGACCGCCGTGGTCAATCGCTATAATGCATGGTCCGGTGAAGTTCACCGCTTCCGTCTCCATTTTGATTATTTTGGTAAAATCTGCGGGAGTCATTCCCGTATAACCGCCGTCGCAGTCGATTTGATTGAGGGTTGCGGCGAAATATATCGGCGCATTATTGCGTTTCGCTGCACGAATAGATGCGCGAATTACCGAAGCGGAGTTCGGGCAAGCCGCGAAAATGGTGCGCTTTACACCCGTTTCCGATTCGAGTTCCGAAATTCTTCTCAAAAGTTTTTCAGTTTTAGCCATAATTTTATAGAGTTTTGATGTAATGCGATCGCACAAGCCGGTTCAAAAAGTCCGATGCAAATATAGCGAAAATATCGATTCCGTTCACCGAAAGAGCGTATTTTCGGCATGGGTGCGAAATGCTTGCCGACATAAAATGTCGAAAATAAGATTTTTTGTGTATATTTGCATTACGAATGATTTTGCGCGAAACGCCGAATCGAAAAACCAGACATGATGGAGAACACGTCATTCGACGATATAAGAGCATATTACGACAACGAAATTCCTGTCGCCATGCAGCGTATAGCCGATGATCCGCTGCTCGAACCGGCAGCGAAATTCGCATTCCCCGACACCGACATCGAAACTGTTCGTGCCGCAATCACGGCATGCCGCACGACCGACCAGATACAGAAAAACATAATGTATCCGGCGATAAAACGCATAATCGACACGACCATAACGAAGTTCTCCTATTCCGGAATCGAAAACGTCCCGCCCGACAGCGGGCAACTCTTCATCTCGAATCACCGCGACATCGTGCTCGACGCATTCATGCTGCAATTCACGCTGTTCACCAATTCGCTGCCGACGACCGACATCGCTCTCGGCGACAACCTGCTGCGTCCGCAACTCGTTGCCGACATATGCCGTGCCAACCACATGGTGAAGGTGATACGCAAGGACGACGTTTCTCCGCGCGAATTTCTCGAAAACTCGCGGCATCTGACCGAATACATCCGTCTGCGCATCGAAAGCGGGCGCAAAATGTGGATAGCCCAGCGCAACGGGCGCACCAAGGACGGGCGCGATGCGACCGATCAGGGGTTGTTGAAGATGCTCGGCATGAGCGGCGACGGCGATTTCGCAACCGATTTCGGCAGGTTGAGAATCACTCCGGTATCCATATCGTACCAGTACGAGACCTGCGACATACAGAAGACTCTCGAACTCACTGCCCGTTCGGGCGGACAGCCTTACCACAAGAAGCCGAACGAGGATTTCGAAAGCATAATGTCGGGCATCGTTTCGCCGAAAGGCAATGTCTGCATCACGATTTGCGAACCGATAGACGACGAAGATTTGCGCGCCATGGGAGAGATGCCCAAACCGGAGGCATACAAGGCTCTCACCGACGCTATCGACCGTCGAATCATCGACAACTACCGACTTCACGACACCAACTATATCGCCCACGACATTCTGCACGGCGAACGCCGCTATGCCGACCATTACACGGCGGAGCAGGAGCAGGCGTTCCGCGAGCGTCTGACGAAAGCCGAACAGAAGTTCGGCGATGCGGTCGCAACGGCACGCGAAATATATCTGGGCATCTATGCCAACCCTGTCGATGCCAAGACAGGCGTATGAAGCCTGCTGCGGCACGCATAGGTTCCGCTTATGACGTCATAAGAAATAAATATTTGCAGTTCCGACAATTATACGTATCTTCGCATCGGTACAAACATTAACCGACACGAAAATATTATGAAAGAACTGAAAGGAACAAAAACGGAACAGAACCTGATGACGGCATTCGCCGGAGAGAGTCAGGCCCGCAACAAGTACACCTATTTCGCATCCGTGGCGAAAAAGGAGGGATACGTACAGATTGCAAAACTCTTCGAAGCCACCGCGGCGAACGAAAAGGAGCATGCGGAGATATGGTTCAAACTGTTGGGCGGCATCGGCACGACGGCTGAAAATCTGAAAGCGGCTGCCGAGGGCGAAAACTACGAGTGGACCGACATGTACGCGACATTCGCAAAGGACGCCCGCGCCGAGGGGTTCGACGACATCGCCGCTCTGTTCGAAGGGGTGGCAGAAATCGAAAAAGAGCACGAAAACCGCTATCTCAAACTGCTCGCCAATGTCGAGGGCGGTCTGGTATTTTCGCGCGAGGGAGACACTATATGGCAGTGCTCAAACTGCGGTCATGTCGCGATAGGCAGGAACGCACCGGAGGTGTGCCCCGTTTGCGCTCACTCGCAGGCATATTTCGAAATCAAGGCTGAAAATTATTAGCGGCTTCGTCCGACCGCTTACCGAAACCGTCGGGAATCGCTCGATTCCCGACGGTTTCCGTTAGTGCGACGCCGAGTTTTTCCACACCCGCGAACAAACGGATGCGAAGGCGGATTCGGAGGCATTCCGCCGAACGAAAACCGATAAGACGAACCGAATGGTGCGGAAAATTCCCGAAACTATTCGATGACCTTGAATACCATAACCTCTTTATCGAAAATTTGCGTATCTTTGCATCGAAATATGGAAAGATTTTCCGAAATATATTCTGCGACAGCAGACCTTTACGGCACGGAGGGCATTATTCTCGCCGCACTCATTCTGGCGGCATTCGCGATAGAGATTTACTATTACGCCGGCATTTATGCGCCGATAGCAGGATTCAGGCTCCAAAAGCGCAGGAAGATTCTCGACGCCGAACCGCCGGTGTCTGTCATCGTGCCCATATTTTCCGAAAATCTCGCCTATCTCGACGAAGGTCTCGTCGAACTGCTCACGCAGGATTACGACCGATTCGAAATCGTCGCCGTATACGTCGGCAACGACGAGAATTTCTATGCCGACCTCGTTCGGTTGCGCAATCTCTATCCGCATCTGAAAACCACGCAGATAGACTATTCGCCACGATATCCCGTTTCGGCTAAAACGGCTCTGAACGTCGGTATCAAGGCGGCAGCCAACGAACATGTCGTCATGACGACCACCGACGCTGCGCCGGCATCCAAACGCTGGTTGTCGCTGATGGCGAAAGGCTTCATGTACGGCGATATCGTACTCGGTTACTGCGGGCTGGAATCGAAAAAAGGTTTTCTCGACCACTTTTTCCGCGAATACCGGCTGACCGAATCGATGGCATGGATCGCCTCTGCGATACGCCGCCGTCCGTTCGGTGCCACACGGCACAATTTCGGTTTCACGAAGACGCTCTATTTCGGAGTCCGCGGCTTCGACCACCTGAACATGAACGTCGGCGAGGACGACCTTTTCGTCCGCCGCATAGCCACGGCGGACAACGTCGCTCCGGTACTGTCGCCGCGTGCCGCATGCGTCGAGAAACGCTGGGGCGGATTGTCGTGGTGGTACAACCGGACGCTGTTCCGCGGGGCGACACGGAAATACTATCCGTTCAGAGCCAGAAACTTCATGGCGTTCGAACTCGCCGTCCGCATACTCTTTTTCGCGGCGGCTGTATGCGCAATGGCAGTCATGCCGTTCGAATACGCCCTCACTGCGGCAGGATTGCTCGCAGTACGCTGCTGCACGGTGGCGTTCGTCATGCTGCGGGTATCGCGGCGTCTCGGCGAACGCGGAATCGTCGGACGGCACATCCTTTACGACATCGTCGAACCCTTCGTGAGAGCATACGTCAGAGTATCGCTCTTGAAGAGAAACGAAAACTCATGGAGATAACCGATTACAGCGCATGCGACGACCGTATGCTGACCCGAATGGTGGTCGAGGGCGACAGCCGCGCTTTCGACAATCTGTTCACGCGTCATCGCGACACCATATACGCCATGCTCGTCAAGCGCACCGGAAATACCGACGACGTCGAAGACCTGATGCAGGAGGCATTCATGAAGGCGTTTCTGAATATCGGACGCTATAACCCCGACTACGATTTCGGTGCATGGATATGCACGATTGCCAAGAACACGTTCGTGGACTTCGACCGTTCGAGGCGGTCGAATGCGCTGAATCCCAACAATAATCTGCCGCTCGACGGCAGGTACGGTTCGGCACAGGCGACGATACCTACCCCCGAGGAGAGCATTATCAATGCCCAGCAGCGCGCACAAATCGACCGTTACATATCGATGCTGCCTGCCAACTACCGCCGCATGTTCGTCCTGCGGTTCATCGACGAATACTCCTACGAGGAGATAGCCGAAGCATTGGAGATGAAATTGGGCACGGTCAAGACGCAGATTTTCAGAGTGCGTGCGATGATGTGCAAAATGATAACCGACGGCGAAAAAGCCGACCTGAAATAGTGCGGTCATGATTTACGGAGCAGACATCATTAAAAAATATTTCGACGGCATCGACGACGTGCGCATGCACCGTTTCGAGGCGTTGGGAGCAGCCTACGCCGAGTGGAACGCACGCATAAACGTTGTCTCGCGCAAGGATTTCGATTCGCTCTACCTCCATCATATTCTGCATTCGCTCGCCATCGCAAAGGTGTGCCGCTTCGATACGGGCGCACGCATCGCCGACGTCGGATGCGGCGGCGGATTTCCGAGCGTTCCGCTGGCTGTAATGTTTCCCGGTGCGCAGTTCACGGCGATAGACTCCATCGGCAAGAAAATCAAGGTGGTGGACAGCGTATGCAAAGCCGTCGGAATAGACAATCTGCGAACCGTGAACGCCCGAATCGAATCCGTAAACGAGCGGTTCGACTACGTGGTTTCGCGGGCGGTAACCGACATGTCCACCTTCGCCGGCTGGGTGTGGGACAAAATCGACCGCGGACAACGCGGAACGCTGCCCAACGGCATTCTCTATCTGAAAGGCGGCGACCTCGATGCCGAACTCGCCGCAACGGGACGCAAATGGACACGCTGCCGTATCGGCGAAATCTTCGACGAGGAGTTCTTCGCCGCGAAAGAGGTGGTCTACACTCCTAAACGCTAAATAACAAAGACCTTAAAGGCTTTAAGGTCAATAAGGACATTATGAAAACCATCACCCTTCTCCTGCTCGCCCTCGCGGCATTCACGACGGCGACCGCCGCCACCCCTCCGTCCGCAGCGACGGTAACGGGTACGGTAACCTGCGACGGCAAACCGCTCGCCGGAGTTACGGTTTCGGACGGCGTACTGTTTGCGACAACTGATGACACAGGCTGTTATGCACTGGCATCCAAGAAGTTTCAGGGCACGGTATTCGTCATAACGCCGTCGGGATACGAACCGGCATGCCGCAAAGGCGTACTGCCGCAGTTCTGGGCGGCACTCAAAAGCAACAAGCCCGACAAACCCGAACGCCACGACTTCGTGCTGAAACGCCGCGACAACCGCCGCCACAAAATGATTGTTTCGGCAGATTTTCATCTCGCCAACCGCAGCGAAGACCTGCTCCAAATGAAAAAGACGTACATTCCGGCAATCCGCGAGGCTGTCGAGGAGGCACGGCGCGACTCGCTGCCCGTATACTCGGTGATTCTCGGCGATTTGAGTTCGTCGGCGCACTGGTATTCGAGCGAATTCGACATCGGCGACGCACTCCATTCGATTGTCGCGAGCGGATACCCCGCCATGCTCTATACCGTCATGGGCGAGCAGGACTACGACGGCTCCACGGCATGCAGCGGTGCGACCGACCACAACGCCGAACGGATGTACGTCTATGCCTGCGGACCCAAGTACTACTCCATGAACATCGGCGATGTGCACTACGTGGTGCTCGACAACACGGTATTCCGCAACGAACCGGGCGAAGGCTCCTACCCGACCGAAATCGTCGGCAAACGCAATTTCGACCGTTTCGTTACCTCCGACCAGTTGGCATGGCTGCGACACGACCTGTCGCTCGTCGCCGACAAGGCGACGCCGATAGTCGTCTGCATGCACCACAACGCATTCCGTTCGTCGGCGAAGGGCGCACTCGTCAATTCGTTCTCCGAACGCCGCTGGCTCGACTCGCTGACGCGCTGTTTCCGCGATTTCACGAACGTACACTTCTTCACGGGACACTCCCACCGCAAACGGACTACCGTTTCTGCCGAACTGCCGAACATCATCGAACACGATTTGCCGTCGGCTTCGGGCAACGCATGGGTTACGGCATTCGACGGATTCCGCCACCTCTGCCCCGACGGCACGGCACCGGGATTCGACATCTGCACCATGAACGGTCGCGACATCTCGTGGGAGTACCGCACCGAGGAGCACGGCAATGCCGCTTTCCGTGCCTACGACATGAACGAGGTCGGCAAATACTACCGTGAAAACGAGGATGTGCGGCGTTTCTTCAAGGAGTATCCTTCGCGCATCGACTACGGCGCGCACTCGTTCGACGACTACGTATATATAAACTGGTGGGGCTGCGACCCAGCCGCCAAAATCGAGGTCTGGGAGGGAGACACGCCGCTGAAAGTGCGCCGGATTTATCAGGAAGACCCGCTGTTCACCGTGTCGTCGGACGTATTCCGTCTGAAAAACAGCCGCAAGAAGCCGACGATACGCAAGAATACCTGCCAGCATCTGTTCCGCGTCCGCGCCTCTTCTCCCGAATCAGCCGTACGAATCCGTACGACCGACCGCTTCGGCAGCGTCTGCGAGGAGGTCATCGCGCGTCCGCTCCCATTCGAGCCGCAGCCGGAAAAGATGCGGCAGCGGAAGAAACAGGCTGGCGGCAGGAAGTAACGGGCAATATAGGCAGAATAGGTATTACAGGTCTGCTGCGGGAATCATATATTACTTATAAAACCTATATTACCTATTCCCCCATTCCCGCCCGGCACCTCCGCATGTACCGACTTGACACTACCTCTCCTCCGCGCTGAGCAGTCCGCAGGCGGCTTTGATGTCCTCGCCGCGGGAAGCACGTATCGTCGTCATGATTCCGCGCGACGTCAGAGCGTCGCGGAATGCGACCATGGACGCATCGTCAGGCGAAAAATAGGGCGAATCGGGAATTTTGTGGAATCTGATAAGATTGATGCGGCATTTTATGCCGTTCAGCAGGCGGCACAACTCGCGCACGTGCCGCGGAGAGTCGTTCAGTCCGCTCATCACGATATATTCGAACGACACGCGCCGCTGATGCGAAAAGTCGTATCCGCGCAGTATCTCCACAACGTCCGCTATCGGATACGCCCGTTCAATCGGCATCACTTCGGCGCGCTCGTCGTGAAACGGATTGTGAAGACTTACAGCCAGATGCACGGAAGACGAATCGAGAAACCGGCGCAACTCGCGGGCGACGCCTGCGGTCGATACCGTAATGCGCGTCGGCGACCAGCCGTACCCCCAATCCGATGTCAGCACGTCGAGCGCGCGCAGCACCTCGCCGGTATTGTCCAACGGCTCGCCCATGCCCATGAACACCACGTTCGTAAGCCTGTCGCGTTCGGGCAGCGAGGCTATCTGATTGAGGATGTCGCATGCCGACAGCGAGTGGCGCAGCCCGAGCCGTCCCGTTGCACAGAAACGGCACCCCATGCGGCAGCCCGCCTGCGACGAAACGCACAGTGTCGCACGGTCGCCGTCGGGAATGTACGCCGATTCGATGTACTCTCCCTCGGAGGTGCGGTAGAGATACTTTTTCGTTCCGTCAGCCGAAGTCTGCACACGCTGCGGAGCGGAGAGCCCGACCGTGCAGCGTTCGGCGAGCAAAGCCCTGTTGCGCAGCGAAATGTCGCTCATCCCGCCGATTTCGACAGCACCGCGGCGATAGAGCCAGCCGGCTATCTGTTTGGCAGCGAATCGCGGCATCGCCAGTTCGGCGCATACAGCCTGCAATTCGGCGATGTTCATTCCGTAAAGCGGTTGCAATATATTTTCCGTGTTCGTATTATCCATATTCAATATCGGTTGCCGCAACCCGGCACAGACCGTAAACGCGTATCATTCCGCGACCGGAATGCAGGGCATCGCGATAACGTTTGTATTTTGCTTAATTCGCATGCTTCGATGCAAAAGTAGAGAAAAAACATCATTTTTTGGCGTCGGCTGTAATTTTTTGAATTTTTATACCTATATTTGTGTCTGAATATGCCTTGCAGAGTGTCGGCACGACCCTGCGGCTGCAATGGACAAACGTAAAATATACTTATAAATGGAACTGAAAAAGAATCCTAAGGTAGACCTCCAAAACAAACGGGGCATCTTGCTCGAAATCGGTTTGATCGTTGCTTTGGCTGTCGTGATAGGCGCATTCCTTTACACGCCTAAGGAAGTTCGCGTCGATAAAATCGACGTAAATTACGGTCCGGTCGAAGAACAAATCACCGAGATCACTCGTCAGGATCAGAAACCGCCGGAGCCGCCTAAAAAGACCGAAATCACGGTCATCACCGACATTCTCAACGTCGTTACCAACGACACCAAGATTACGACGGACATCGGTTTCGCCGAATTCGAAGAGGACATCGAAATCGTGCAGCAGGTAGCCGTCGCCGAGGAGGAAATCGAAGAGGAGCAGATTTTCTACAAAGTCGAAACCATGCCTTCGTTCATGGGCGGCGACATCTCCACGTTCCGCAACTGGGTGCAAAAAAAGGTGGAATATCCGCAGTTGGCTCAGGAGAACAACATTTCGGGACGCGTACTGCTTATGTTCGTCGTCGAGAAGACCGGTTTGCTCACCAACATCGAGGTGCTCCAATCTCCGGACTCTTCGCTGTCGGAGGAGGCTATACGCGTGTTGAAGACTTCGCCTAAATGGACTCCGGGCAAGCAGCGCAACCAGCCGGTGCGTGTGAAGTACACGCTGCCGATAGATTTCCGTATTCAGAACTAACGGCGATACATTCGGAACGAGGCTGTCTACATCTTGTATGGCAGCCTTTTTTCTCGTAAAAACAAACCATACCCGATGACCGGAAACAGAAACAAAACGACGGCGGAGGTGCAGCCGTCTGCGCCCGAGACCGAACGTGCGGTGCTCGTAGCCGTCATTCGCGACGGGCAGGAGGTGCGGCAGGCGGAGGAGTTCCTCGACGAACTCGAATTCCTCGCCGAAACGGCATCAATCGCGACCGTGCGCCGATTCACGCAGCGCATGCCGCAGCCGTCGTCGCGCATATACGTAGGACCGGGCAAACTCGAAGAGATAGCCGCCTACTGCGAGCGGGAGCACATCGACGCAGCGATTTTCGACGACGAACTTTCGCCGTCGCAGACGCGCAACATCGAAAAGGCGATACCGTGCCGCGTAATCGACCGCACACGGCTGATTCTCGACATCTTTCGTTCGCGGGCGCAGACGGCTTACGCCAAGACGCAGGTCGAACTCGCCCACTGCGAATACATGCTTCCGCGGCTTGCCGGCATGTGGACCCACCTCGAACGCCAGCGCGGCGGTACGGGAACCCGCGGCGGTGCGGGTGAACGCGAAATCGAGACAGACCGCCGAATCGTGCGCGACCGCATCGCGAAACTCAAAGAAGACCTGCGCAAAATCGACCGCCAGATGGCCGTCCAACGCTCCAACCGCGGCAGTATGGTGCGCGTATCGCTCGTCGGGTATACCAACGTCGGCAAATCGACGCTGATGAATCTTATCTCCAAAAGCGAGGTTTTCGCCGAAAACAAACTCTTCGCGACACTCGACACGACCGTGCGCAAGGTGGTGTTCGACAATCTGCCGTTCCTGCTGTCGGACACCGTCGGCTTCATTCGCAAACTGCCGACCGAACTTATCGAATCGTTCAAATCGACGCTCGACGAGGTTCGCGAAGCCGACCTGCTGATTCACGTCGTCGATATTTCGCACCCGCAGTTCGAGGAGCAGATAGACGTCGTCAGGCAGACATTGCAGGACATCGGAGCGGGCGACAAACCCGTATATCTCGTGTTCAACAAAATCGACGCCTATACATATATTAAAAAGGACGAGGACGACCTTACGCCTGCCACCCGCGAGAATCTGTCGCTCGACGACCTGCGCGAAAGTTGGTTCGCCAAGGAGAATACGCCGTGCATCTTCATCTCGGCGCAGGAGAAGACCAACATCGACAAGTTCCGCCGCGACCTGTACGGAATGGTGCGCGAAATTCACTGCGGACGCTATCCGTTCAATAATTTCCTGTATTAGAACAATCTAAAAACACCGAATAACAATGCTGCACATCATCGACCAACAAAATTCGCTGCTCAACAAATTCATCGCGGAGTTGCGCGACAAGGAGATTCAGAAAGACTCGATGCGTTTCCGCCGCAATATCGAGCGCATCGGCGAAATCGCCGCATTCGAGGTCTCGAAGGAGTTGAACTACCGCTCCAAAATCGTCGAAACGCCGCTGGGCAAAGCGACGGTAATGTCAATTAGCGACACAGTGGTTCTGGCGACAATTCTGCGTGCCGGACTGCCGTTCCACCAAGGTTTTCTCAACTATTTCGACGATGCCGAGAACGCTTTCGTATCGGCATACCGCAAAAGCACGTTCGACGGCAAGTTCATAATCAAGGTCGAGTACATTTCGTGCGGAAGTTTGGAAGGCAAGACGCTGATTCTGGTCGATCCGATGCTCGCCACGGGTTCGTCGCTCGTCGCCGCCTACGATGCTCTGCGCCAAAAGGGCGGACAGCCTGCGCATACGCACCTCGTATCGGTGCTTGCAAGCCGTCAAGGGGTCGATTACGTCATGAAAAACACCGATTCGGAGCGCGTTTCGCTGTGGTGCGCCACGGTGGATGACCACCTCAACGACCGCAAATACATCGTTCCGGGCTTGGGCGATGCCGGCGACCTCGCTTTCGGAGAGAAGATAGGGTAACGAAGACGGGGACTGCTATCGCATGCCGACATTTTCAGGTCGGGCACGCTATACCCCTGCCTGCCTCGCGGGGACTTGTCAGAAAACCTCTTGCAGAATTCTTATCGACTGCACGCTTCGTATCGAGTCGAGATGAACGGTATAGTAGGCGACCAGCGCGTCGAGAATCTCGATACGCTGTTTGCGGTTCAGCCCGATTTCGCCTATACAGCGGACATCGCATTCGAGCAGGTCGCGGAACACTTCGGCGTATTCGCGGCTTATCACGTTGTCGTGCAGCGGCATTATGGGCGTGAACAAGCCCTCGCGCATGTCGAACCATGAGCCGGCAGTATACTCGTTGCCGGGACTGAATCCCAGAAAACGGCTGATGTTGGCAAGAAACCACAGATGAAAATTGGCGACCCCCTCCTGCAACTCGTCGAGAGCCTCGACCGACCCCCATACGAAATCGAACAACTGCGGATTGGATTCGCTCTCGCCGATAAGACGGTAGAGCGATTCAGCCATGAAGAGCGCGATTGTCGATTTGCGCACGTCGTAAGGTATCGTCTTCAATACTATGCCGTTGCGCACCTCGCGCAGACGGTGCATCTCCATTCGGTTCGACATCAGCCCTTCGTATTCGAGTGCGAACATGGGCTGGAAAAACGCCATTTTCGACCCCTTGCCTTTCGACGAACGGACACCCTGAATCATGTAACTCTGCCGTCCGAAAGCGTCGGTCAGCAGATGGGCGATCATCGACGAATCGCCGTATTTCACGGTGTTGAGAACTATTCCGCGTGCCTTGTAACTCTTCATCGCAGTTTCAGACCGACAGTTTTTCGACAGTTTCACGCAGTCGCGACGTGTCGAGATGCGTGTATATTTCGGTAGTAACTATGCTCTCGTGCCCCAACATCTCCTGCACCTGACGAATGCTCGCCCCGCCCGCCAGCAGATGCGTAGCGAACGAGTGGCGGAACGTGTGCGGGCTTACCTGCTTGTCGATGCCGGCACGTTCGACCGCCTGACGGATTATGTTGAACACCATGATGCGTGTTATAGCCTTGCCGCGGTTGCTGAGAAAAACGCTCTCACGGCTGCCCCATTTCTTCTCCTTTCGGTCGTCGAGATAGGCGTAAACGTATTCCCGCGCCATCCGGCTTATCGGTACGAGCCGCTGCTTGTCCCCCTTGCCTGCAACGCGAATGTAACCCTCGCCGAAAAAGAGGTCGCACATGCGCAGCGATGTCAGTTCCGACACGCGCAGTCCGCACGAATAGAGCAGTTCGAGCATCGCACGATTGCGCCGTCCGTTTGTCGTCTGCACGTCTATCGAACCGATGATGCGGTCGATTTCCTCGATGGACAACGTGTCGGGAATATGGCGTCCGGCTTTGGGTCCGCTGATGAACTCGGTCGGCAGAGCGTCGATTTTATCGTTGAGCAGCAGATAATTGTAGAAACTCTTGATACTGCTTAACATTCTCGCCTGCGTGGTTTTCTTGCGGTCGCGGTCGAACAGGAAAGCCATGAAGCGTTCTATCATGTATGGTTCGACCTTTGCAGGCGGGGCGTCGAACTGGCGCATGATGTAATGCGAGAAGTCTTCGAGATCGCGCATGTACGCCTCGACCGTATTCGGCGACAGATGTTTCTCCAACCGTATGTAAGCCCGGTAGGAGACCGCCGTTTTTCGCCACTTTTCACTGCTTTCCGCCATTTTGTGATTATTTTTGCATGCTTTAAATCGATAGCAAAGATACGAAAAGTCGAGGGCAGAAGCAAACGAATGTTCGATTATGCCGAGACGGAGTATCTAAAACGAAGTTAAAGATACGAAATTTTACATAATAATGGATTACATCGAACTCAATATCGCCGTTCCCGATACAGAAACGGCAGATATACTGACTGCCGAACTTTCGGAACTGCCGTTCGAGAGTTTCGTTTGCGAACACGACACCTTGAAAGCATACATTCCGCAGAATCGTCTGGTCGATTGCAAAGAGGATGCGGACGGGATACTGCACCGCTACGGCATTTCGGACGGTCGCTATGTACAGATAGAGTCGCAGAACTGGAATGCATTGTGGGAGAGCAATTTCGAACCGGTGAATGTAGACGGGCGGGTAATGATACGCGCACCGTTCCATGCGGCACATCCGGAGTGCGATTTCGAAATCGTCATCATGCCCAAAATGTCGTTCGGCACGGGACATCACGCCACTACATACATGATGGTCGCCATGCTGCTCGATGCCGGCGTCGAAGGTCGCAGCGTGCTCGACATGGGTTGCGGCACGGGCGTACTCTCTATCGCGGCCGCCAAACGCGGCGCAGCGGCGGTGGATGCGGTAGACATCGACGATTTCGCCTACGGGAACTGTTGCGAAAATATCAGGACGAACGGTGTCGCCGAGCGGATACACCCTTTCATGGGCGATGTTTCGGCAATCGAAGGTCGGCGGTACGACTTTATCCTCGCCAACATCAACCGCAATATCCTGCTGCACGACATGGATGCTTATCTGCGCGCGCTGAACGCCGGCGGCGAGATATTCATGAGCGGATTTTTGGATGACGACCTCGATGCGATGTGCAATGCGGCGTATTCGCGCGGACTTACAAACGGCTGCGCGCATCATCGCGACGGCTGGGCGGCATTGAGTTTCAGAAAAATTTGAGACCGGTACGGACAGGAGAGTTTTATGTGCCGGCACCATTCTCCTTTCGGCGTCAGCCGCCTGCACTCTCCGACCCCGGCTACTCCTTCGTGTTCCGGAAGATTGCCTTCGAGCGGTCGAATTCGGGCAGCATACAGGAAAACTTATTCGAATAGTTTCTCTTGCAATACAGAATCTTTTGAAAATAAATGACGATCCAGAATATTCATAATCGACCAATAACCCCGGCCAAATTGCTCGGATATATGGTCAATTGCGTTTTTCTTGGTGTATCCGGTTTTGATGAAATTGACATATAAATCGAGAATTTCCTTTATTTCTTTATCGGAAAGGCGTTTACCCTTGTTTGTCAGTTTATTTTGAGGTACTTCTCGTAAAGTTTTCAGCAATTCGCCGTATTTAATATTTTGGATTTGTTGAACTTGGTATTCGAAAGCCGCTCCATTCAGTTCGAATCCACAGGCATTTCGTCCTAATCCCAGTGCGGTTTTGGCAGTAGAAAAACTTCCTAAAAAAAAGTCGCATACCATATCGTCTTTATTACTCGAATATAGTATCATCTTGGCAAGCAAAGTTTTAGGCAATTCATTCTTGTTCTTAATCTGCCCGGGTTTGAATTCTTTATTGATTATCCAAACATCTTCTCTGTCTTTGTAATTGGCAGATCCGCCGCATGGAGATTCCTCTTTATCCGAAAAAAATGCGAATGTGTTGAACGTAACTGTCCCTCCGGGTTTTGTATAATATAAAATATGGTAATGCGACGATATATACTTTTTGCTCGTATATACCCCGAAATTGTATTTCCAAATGATATGGTTTCTTTCCTCTAACGACGTTTTAGCCAATGCATTCAGGATATGACGCAATTGAGAATATCCTGATACTATATATATACTGCCTCCCGGTCGCAAAACACGTTCGGCTTCTTTTATCCAATCTTCTGAAAATTTCGGATAATCTTTGCTCGGAACATCGATATAACCGTCTATTACCGGATCTTCTTTTCTTCTGTAATGTTTGTGGAGTTTTTCACCCTCTATTCCGTACGGAGGATCCGTTATTATAAGATCGACAGAATTATTTTTTATGTGTTTTTTTGACCCGGAAATGCAATCTTCGTTGTAAAACATTATATTTCAATTATGTAATTCTCAAATTCATCTATTTTCTCCAAGTTCAGCATATATTTTTCTTTGCGGGGAGTTCCATTAGAGTTTCTTCCCTGCCTCATAATATCCAATTTTTCGAAATCGTCATCTTTGAAAACGACAAAAACTATTTCAGTTAATGTCGCCTTTGTTTTTCTGTATCTCGATATGGAGGTTCTCGAAATCCTTTCCATTTCGTATTGGGATAATCCGCCTTTGAGCGCGGTATGCCACTTTTGAAAAGAGCGATCATGATCGTTGTAGACGACGTCGCATAAAGCGATTATTTCCCCATGATAGCGATCCTTTTCAAGAGATGCATCCATCGCAATTTTATCATTCAGAATAATCTTATGACTGTCGCTTTTTATAGCGGACGATTTCAGGTCCCAGTTTATCGCACCCCGCAAATCGAAATTTACATTGCCGAATCGATCGCCCGGAAAAGTAAATTCGGATTGAAGAAGTTGATGAGATTTAAATTCGAAGTAAAATGCCCACCATTCCATCTGCCGCCAATTGTAATCAGCCTCTTTTAATTCCAATATAGATGTTTTTCCATCCCATTCTTTTGGCAGATCCGACAGTTTGGATTTGAAAATATCGATATCGTTTATATACGTTCTCATTCTTCCAATAGATTATAATGCAAATTTACGCAGAAAAAAAGACCAAGCAAAATATTTACTCCTTCGCGTTCCAGAAGATTGCCTTCGAGCGGTCGAATTCGGGCAGCGGAGCGGGCGTGAAGTCGGAGTAACCCATTGCTATTATGCACTCCACGCGGCAGCCTTCGGGTATCGGCAGCAGCGAGCGGAGATACTCCTCGGCTGTTTCGCCCTGCGGTTCGTCCTTGCGGCGCGGGCGTCCTGCGACGTGTACCCAGCACGAAGCCAAGCCCGCTTCGACGCAGGCGAGTTGGAGCACGGTCGCCGATATGGCGCAGTTGTCGCTCCAAATGTCGGATGCCCCGGTGTCGCCCATGACGACAACCGCGACGGGCGCATTCGCCATGAATGCCGAACCGTAGTCGCGCATCGAAGCCATTTTCTCTATCGTCGCGCGGTCGTCCACGACGAGAAACCGCGTGGAACGGGAATTGCGTGCTGACGGAGCCGTAAGTGCCATATTCAGAATGTCGAGGATGACCGTGCGGGATACCGGTGCGGCATCGAAACGGCGGACGCTGCGGCGTTTTGCGAGTAACTGTTTGAATTCCATACCAAGAACCTGTTTTGAATTTTATTAAAATGTTTATCGGTTCGTAAAACAAAAATAGTGAAAAAAGTATTACCTTTGGTCAAAATCCGGAAAACTATGGCTGAAAACAAGAAATACCGTTTCACCATCGCACTTATTTACGATTTCGACGGCACGTTGGCGGCAGGCAACATGCAGGAGTACGATTTCATTCCTGCCGTGGGCAAGAGCAACAAGGAGTTCTGGTCGGAGTCGAACACTCTCGCCGAGGAACAGGATGCCGACCAGATTCTGGCATACATGGCGCGCATGATTCAGGCGGCGCAGGCCAAGGGGCTGTCGCTCCGCCGCGAAGCGTTTCAGGAGTCGGGACGCAGCGTCGTTTTCTATCCCGGGGTCGAGGAGTGGTTCGACCGCATTAACGCCTATGGCGAAGCCCGCGGAATCAGAATTCTGCACTATATCAACTCGTCGGGGCTGAAAGAGATTATCGAGGGGACGTCGATTGCCGACAAGTTCCGCAAAATTTACGCCTGCTCGTTCCTCTACAACGTGGACGGTATCGCCTACTGGCCCGCAGTCGCGGTGAACTACACCAACAAAACGCAGTTCATATTCAAGATAAACAAGGGTGTGGAGTCGGTTTACGATACCAAACTCGTGAACCGCTACATGGAGGAGAAATCGCGCCCCGTACCGTTCTCCCACATGATTTACGTCGGCGACGGAACGACCGACATCCCGTGCATGCGGCTCGTGAAGAACTTCGGCGGACACTCGATAGCGGTATACGACCCGTCGGAGCGGGCCAAACGGCATGAGATGAACACGCTGATTCGCGATAACCGCGTGAACCACGTCTGCCCTGCCGATTATCGCGACGGTTCGGAAATCGATACGGTCGTCAAGGCGATAATCGACAAGTGCGATTCCGATGACCGGCTCTCGAAACTCGAAACCGAACGGCTTTAACCGTCAGGGAAACATTAAAAAAACGGACAAATGATTAAGAAGATAATTTTTGCGACCAACAATGCCCACAAGTTGTCGGAGGTTCAGGCTCTGCTGGGCGACCGGTTCCGTCTCGTTACGCTTGCCGAATGCGGCATTGCGGAGGAGATTCCGGAGAACGCGCCGACGCTCGAAGGCAATGCTCTCGAAAAGGCGCGGTATGTCCGTGAGCGCACGGGCGAGGATTGTTTCGCCGACGATACGGGATTGGAGGTCGATGCGCTCGGCGGCGCACCGGGCGTGCATTCGGCGCGATATGCCACCGACGGACACGATTTCGCAGCCAACAACCGTCTGCTGCTGCGCAATCTCGCGGGTGCGGCAGACCGCCGTGCGCATTTCCGCACCGTCATAGCACTGATTCTCGATGGCTGCGAGTATCTGTTCGAGGGTCGCGTGGACGGACATATCGCCGAAAGCGAATCGGGCTGCGGAGGGTTCGGCTACGATCCGCTGTTCGTGCCGGAAGGCTTCGACCGAACGTTCGCCGAGATGAGTGCTGATGAAAAGAATGCGATTTCGCATCGCGGGCGCGCCGTCGGCAGGCTCGTCGAATTTTTACAATCTAAATAGGAAATGGAAGAGACTGCTTACCGTCGGGACGACATTTATGCTCCCGAAACGATAGAGAAACTGAAATCGCACTATGCGGAGATTCTCCGCCTGCTCGGCGAAGACCCCGGGCGCGAGGGGCTCGTGAAGACGCCCGAAAGGGTCGCCAAGGCATGGGCGTACCTGACCAAGGGATATGGCGAAGACCCGACAGAGATTCTTCGGTCGGCGATATTCCGCGAGGAGTACAAACAGATGGTGCTGGTCAAGGATATCGAGATTTTCTCGGTGTGCGAGCACCACATGCTGCCGTTCGTCGGCAAGGCTCACGTGGCGTATATTCCGAACGGATATATCACGGGGCTGTCGAAAATCGCCCGCGTCGTCGAGTGCTTCGCCCGCCGTTTGCAGGTGCAGGAGCGGCTGACGCTCCAAATCCGCGACTCGATACAGTCCGCACTCAATCCGACGGGAGTGGCCGTGGTCATCGAGGCTTCGCACATGTGCATGCAGATGCGCGGTATCGAGAAGCAGGGTTCGGCGACCACGACATCGGCTTTCACGGGCATATTTCTCTCCGATCCACGCACCCGCGAGGAGTTCATGTCGCTGATTTCGGCGAAACTGAAATAGAGCGGCAGAGCAGTAAAGCGGCGGTGCGTGAAACCGCCCGGACCTTTTTCACTCCCGTTTCGGCACGATTTTGGATGCGCACGAACGAAAAAACGGTCTATGATAATTATACTCATATCCGTCGTGCTTATGATATGCGGATCGGCATGTTCGGCTAACGGCAGCAACAAAAAAAACGACAAAATGAAAGCAATCGAACTTACCAAAACCGAATTTCTGAAAAAGGTGTACGATTTCGAGAATCACCCGTCCGGGTGGAAATATTCGGGCAGCAAACCAGCGATTATCGACCTGTATGCCACGTGGTGCGCTCCGTGCCGGACTGTCGCGCCCATTCTCGACGAACTCGCGGCGGAGTATGCAGACAGCATCGTAATTTATAAAATCGATACCGAGAAAGAGCCGGAACTCGCCGCACTGTTCGGTGTGCGGGCAATCCCGACATTCGTATTCGTGCCCATGGAGGGCAATCCTCATGCAGTGCAGGGCGCGATGGGCAAAGCCGACTTCAAAAAGGCGATAGATACGTACCTGCTCGGAAAATAGCCGCGTCGGACAATGGAAACGCTGTACAGAATACGCGACATACGTGCCGAACTGCAACTTATGGAACGCGACTTCGAGCATGCGCACGGAGTGTCGTTCAACGAGGCGATGGTTTTGTGCGGTCTGCAACGAAGCGAGCGCATGTCGTCGGGCGAGATAGGCGAACTTATCGGTCAAACCCGCTCCAACGCATCGAAGATAATCGCTGCCGTCGAGCGCAAGAGATTGATAGAACGAGGCATAGGCGACGACGACAAACGCCGGATGTATTTCGTGCTGACTGTCCGCGGTCGCGAACTGATTGCTGCCGTCGAGGCGGCAGGCGGCGGATTGAACGAACGGTTGAACGCTCTGTTGAACAGATAAAATCGACGGGGACGAACAATCTCGCAAAAAACATTTTCGTTAGTAAACAAAATGGATAGAATACGAATCGTTATGAAAAGATTACTGATTATCGCCGCTGCGACATTTTCGCTCGGCATTTTTACCGCATGCGCCGACGACGATATGCCGATTACCGTCGATAAACTGCCGCAGGCGGCGCAAACCTTCATACGCACGCATTTTTCGAATCGCAAGGTTGCGTATGCCAATGAGGAGCGCGATTTGATGAAGGTGTCGTACGACGTGGTGTTCACCGACGGCACGAAACTCGAATTCGACAAGAACGGCGAGTGGAAAGATGTAGACACGAAGCCTGCGGTCGTTCCGGCAGCGATTGTTCCCGAGCGCATAGCCTCGTACATCCGCAGCAACTATCCCGATGCGGCGATAGTCGCCATCGACCGTACCCCGCGCAGATACGAGGTCGAACTCTCGAACGGACTGGACGTGAAATTCGACATCCGCTATAACTTCATCGGGGTGGACGATTGACGGAGAGGTCGGCGGCACCGATTGTTTCAGGTTAAGCGGGCGGTATTTTACCGCCCGCTTATATGTTGCGGATTGCGCTCCGTCAGAATGCGGCATATATTTTGCTCTTCGCAGTAAAGCCTTTTTACAAATTAAATTTATGTTTATGAAAAAGTTTTTATTATGTATGGCATGCGTTGCAACCGCAGCATTCTGCGCGACAGCAGCACCTCAAAACATCGATTTCACCAAGTTGCCTAACAATTCGCAGGAGTTCATCCGCCGCTATTTCCCTTCGGAGAAGGTGAAATCGGTCGAGATGGACCGCGAGGCGACATGGAACAAGTACACCGTCTATTTCAACAGCGGCAGTCAGGTTTCGTTCGAGGGCGGTTCGGGCGACTGCTCGGAAATAATCATGAAAAACGGCAGCGTGCCTTCGTCCGCTATGCCTGCCAATGTGCGTACATACGTGAACAAACGCTACCCGGGCAAGTCGGTTACGGGCATGAAGACCACGGCGGACGGCTACAAGGTCTACCTTTCCGACAAAACGGTTCTCAATTTCGACAAGGACGGCGATTTCGTCAATGCTGCGAAATAGTCGGCTGAAAAATCGGTTGAAAGGCGAAATCTGCGGATTTCGCCTTTTTTCTGCCGCCGAAAGATGAAGTCGGGCAGCGTGGTCAGGGAATTCAGGAAACGGAAACATAACGACCTCGCTGCTGCCTTACGGGCGGGCGATATTGTCGCCTGCCCGACCTTAAAGACGGCGAAAGCCGTCGCGACCTTAAAGCGGGCACTGCCCGCGCAACCTTAATCTCCCTAAACCCGGCACGTGAAAAAAGTCCCCCGCACAGGCGGGGGATTCAGGGGGTGGGTAACAAGCAAAACAGAACTCGAACGATGACAAAAAAATGCCCGACACCTTTCGAGGCATCGGGCAAAGCGGCAGATTCCGTAAGCCGAGCAAAAAAAGTCCCCCGCACAGGCGGGGGATTTAGGGGGTGGGTAACACGCTAACCAGAACTCGAACGATGACAAAAAAATCCCGACACCTTTCGAGGCATCGGGCAAAGCGGCAGATTCCGTAAGCCGAGTTCTGTTTTAGTCCATCATTTATCTACAATCGCAGTCGCCTGCGACTTCAAGCGGTTTACCCCTCGACATCGGGCGAGCAACCCTTAATTGCCGATATACATAACCTTGCAACCCGTAAGGCGTACTGCCGAGCGACATTGCTGTCCTCGCGGTGGGCTCTTACCCCGCCTTTTCACCCTTACCCATGACGGGCGGTCGTTTTCTGTTACGCTACTACACCCTCTCGAACGTCAAGCCATTAACTTGTACGGTGCTCTGTGTTGCTCGGACTTTCCTCTCCCCCTGCGGGCAGCGATGGACCGAATCTGCACTGCGAAGATACGAATATTTTCCGAAATCGCTACACTTTCAGAAATACTCCCTTGCGATAAAGGAAATAGAGGAACAGCCAGCATGCGGCGACATACGACGCACTTGCGATAACGTTGCCTACACCGACCGGACACAGGGAGACGATTCCGCCGGTGAAGAATCCGGATGCCTTATGGAAGTCGATTATCCGCTGTGCCATGAATATCGTAATGGAGTTAAGACCTATGACGCGGAAAAACAGCGTCCAGCGTTTGCAGCCGCGAACATCTATGACATAGTAGAACAGCGCGAACATCCCCAGCGAGTAGGCTCCGACGGCGAGAACGAACGAACTCGACCACAACTTCTTGTTTATCGGCAGCACCTCATTCCATCCAGCGGCGGCAAGAGCCATGACGACCGCAGCGAGAGCCATACAGGCAGCCTTGCGACCGCCCGAAATGCGCGAATCGGGGATACGGACGAGTTCGCCGGCGAACATGCCCAGCATCGCCGTAACCACTGCCGGAATCGTACTGAACAATCCTTCGGGGTCGAAGTCGCCGTTGTAAAGGCGACCCGGCAGACAGAGCCGGTCGATATAGCCCGCAAT
>CAYRSF010000077.1:0-14202 GCA_964427035.1 uncultured Alistipes sp. | reverse complement strand
ACCGACTTCATCATCATGAAGAAAGAGACGTCGAACATGTTCCTTACCGGACCTAAGGTCGTCAAGACCGTAACGGGCGAGGATGTTACGCAGGAGCAACTCGGCGGAGCAGTGGTTCATACGGGCAAATCCGGCGTGGCTCAGTTCGCCGTCGATACCGAGGAGGAGGGCATCGACCTTATCAAGAAATTGCTTTCGTACATGCCGCAGAACAATATGGAGGATGCTCCGCTTGCGATGTGCACCGACAATATCGCCCGTTTGGAGGATTCGCTCAACGAAATCATTCCGGACAATCCCAATCAGGCTTACGATATGTACGATGTCATTCGTGCGATTGTCGATGACGGCGATTTCCTCGAATCGGCTGCCGCTTACGCCAAGAATATCATCACCTGTTTCGCGCGGTTCAACGGTCAGAGCGTGGGTATCATCGCAAACCAGCCTAAATTCATGGCAGGCGTACTCGATATCAATGCCAGCCGCAAGGCAGCCCGTTTCGTCCGTTTCTGCGATGCGTTCAATATTCCTATCGTAACTCTGGTGGACGTTCCGGGATTCCTTCCGGGAACCACTCAGGAGTACGGCGGCGTAATCACTCACGGTGCGAAACTGCTGTTCGCATATTGCGAGGCTACCGTTCCTAAGGTTACCGTTACGCTGCGCAAGGCATACGGCGGTGCCTATATCGTCATGTCCTCGAAACATATTCGCGGCGACATCAACTACGCTTGGCCGTCGGCCGAGATTGCCGTTATGGGTGCGAGCGGAGCGGTCGAGGTGCTCTATGCCAAGGACCTCGCAGCGTTCACCGACCCTGCCGAGAAGGCTAAGTTCGTCGCCGAGAAGGAGCAGGAGTACAAAGATCTGTTCTCGAATCCGTACAATGCCGCGCGTTACGGCTATATCGACGATGTCATCGAGCCTCGCAATACCCGTTTCCGCATCATCCGCGCATTGCAGTCGCTTTCGACCAAACGTTTGCAGAATCCTGCGAAGAAACATTCGAATATCCCATTATAATTCCGAAGCGATATGAAACTATTCGTAATAGATTACTCATTGTCTTGGTCGGAAATTCTGTTGATTGCGCTTCTCGGCATCGGACTCGTATTCGTAGTTCTGCTGCTGATGGTGTTCGTCATGCGTCTGTTCGGCTACGTCTTCACCCGCAAGCACAAGGTCAATAACACAAGTGCGCCTGTCGCTATCAGCGAGGAGGAGGTAGTAGCGATTGTAACGGCTCTGAAACTTTACAAGAGCGCATTGCATGACAAGGAGTCCGAGATGCTCACAATCAATCGGATGACACGAATATATTCGCCATGGAATTCCAAGATTCACGGTCTTACGCCGTATCCGGAACGTAAAAAATAAACGAATTATCAACGATGAAAAACTATTCACTGAAAATAAACGGCAACCAATACGATGTTGCCATCGACGAGATCAATGATGCTTCGACCGAAGCCAATGTCGTTGTTAACGGCACGCAGTACAAGGTGGAGATTGCAGGCGGCAAAGCCCGTACGGTCGGCAAGCCGCAGGTAATCCCCGCTCCTAAATCGACGGGACTGTCGGTTACGCCGACTACCGCAGCGGCAAGCAAACCGGTATCGGCTCCTGCCGCATCTTCTTCGGCTTACAAACTCGTTTGTCCGCTTCCGGGAACTGTAACCGCCATCAATGTCAAGGAGGGCGATACGGTTTCGGCGGGTCAGACCCTCGTCGTTCTCGAAGCGATGAAGATGGAGAACAATATCGATGCAGAGCGCGGCGGCAAGGTCAAATCCGTTATGGTTCAGACCGGAGCCACGGTTATGGAAGGCGATGTTTTAATAGTCATAGAGTAGCGTATCATGGGTGCTTTGCTGACTGCGAACTTCGTAGGCGAGAGCCTCGAAAAGTTCATCGAAACGTCGGGCTTCATGGCATTTTTCGCCGAAGGAGGATACAAATATGTCGTGATGCTGGCCATCGCGATGTTCCTGCTGTGGCTTGCCATCAAACATAAGTTCGAACCGCTTCTGCTCTTCCCGATTGCATTCGGTATGCTCTTGACGAATATTCCCGGTGCCGAAATGTTCCACTCTGCTCTTTTCGAGGGCGGACACGTGCATTGGGACATTTTCGTTGCCGAAGCGGGACTTATCGACTACCTCTATCTGGGCGTCAAACTCGGCATCTATCCGTGCCTTATCTTCATAGGCGTGGGCGCGATGACCGATTTCGGACCGCTTATCGCCAATCCCAAGAGTTTCCTTCTCGGTGCTGCCGCACAGTTGGGAATCTTCCTTACCTTCATCGGTGCCATCGCATTGGGATTCACCCCTGCCGAAGCCGGAAGTATCGGCATCATCGGCGGCGCGGACGGTCCTACGTCCATATTTCTCACCTCGAAACTGGCCCCGAACCTGCTCGGACCTATTGCGATTGCCGCATATTCGTATATGGCTCTCGTGCCGGTTATCCAACCGCCTATCATGCGCGCTCTGACGACCAAGAAGGAGCGTATGATTAAGATGTCGCAGTTGCGTCAGGTGTCGAAAGTCGAGAAGATTATCTTCCCGATAGTCATTACCGTAATCATCTCGCTGCTGTTGCCGGACGCTGCTCCGCTCATCGGCTGCCTGATGCTCGGCAACCTGATGAAAGAGTGCGGCGTGGTCGATCGTTTGAGCAAGACCGTGCAGAACGAACTGATGAATATCGTGGTTATTTTCCTCGGTATCTCGGTCGGCGCGACCGCTACTGCGGATTCGTTCCTCAATGCAAGTACGCTCGGCATTCTCGCGCTCGGCGTCATCGCATTCTGCTTCGGTACGGGCAGCGGCGTTCTGCTCGCCAAGTTCATGAATCTGTTCCTCAAAGAGGGCAAAAAGATTAATCCGCTTATCGGTTCGGCAGGTGTTTCGGCTGTTCCTATGGCCGCGCGCGTTTCGCAGACCGTCGGTCAGAAGGACAACCCGTCGAATTTCCTGCTTATGCATGCCATGGGCCCTAACGTCGCAGGCGTTGTCGGATCGGCTGTCGCGGCAGGTGTTCTGTTGTCGATACTCGGATAATTCGTATGTCGGATTCTGCCGCTCGTCGTTAAAAACGCGGTATTCATCCGGTTTGTAAAGCAGGAGTGTCTTTCATTCCTGCTTTTTTCGTATATTTGTATATGTAAACCGTATACGGTCTTTATACCTGAATATGCATAATTCGTCGTCGCGAAGCCGTGCCCGCGAATGCTGTCCGGTATCCGAAACGAACCGTGCAGAACTTCGGCTGTATGCCGCTGTCCGGACAACGGAACCGATGCGCTTATAATGGATATCCGGTGTAATTCGTATATGACATACCTTTATTTATATATATGAAGATTACAGTAAACGTACATTATCGCACGGAGTGGGGAGAGCGTCTTCGCCTGTGCATCGCCGACGGATGTAACATCGATATGAATTGCACCTCTGACGGTGTTTGGATGGCGATGTTCGAAATTCCGTCGCAAACGAAGATTCTCGATTACCGGTTGGAACTGCTTGCCGGCGATTCTATATTGCGCAGGGAGTGGGGCAGCGGACGATGCATTGCAATCGATGTACAGGCGAAATCCGTCGTGATTTTCGACTCATGGCGCGATATGCCGGATAACAGGGCGTTCTATACCTCCATGTTTTCGGATGTCGTGTTCGCTCATGCCTATTCTGCCGTCCAGCGATTTCATGCAGGCGACATATACGTCGAGGTCGAGGCTCCTGCACTGCGAAGCGATGAAATCCTCGGCATCTCCGGCAGTTCACTGCAACTGGGCGCATGGAACGATGCCGGAATTCGCCGAATGACGCATGCAGGCGGTGTCCGCTGGGGCGTTGTTCTCGACGGCAAAGCCTTGGAGGGCATGACCGAGTATAAATTCGTCGTTCTCGATGCCGACGGCAATATCCGTCGTTGGGAATCGGGCGACAACCGCCGATTGCCTGTTGTCGATGCCTATTCGGATTCCGTACATATCGTAACCGGTGCGAGATTGCGCGATAATGCGGCGTGGCGCGGTGCGGGAGTCGCCGTTCCGGTATTTTCGCTGCGCTCGGAGCAGAGTTTCGGCGTCGGCGAATTCGCCGACCTGCGTCTGCTTGCCGACTGGTGCGCACGATGCGGACAGAACGTTATACAGATTCTGCCTATCAACGATACGACGATGACCGGAACGTGGCAGGATTCCTATCCTTACAATGCCAATTCTACTTTTGCGCTGCATCCGCTCTATATCCGTCCGTCCGAAATCGGAAAACTGCGCGACAAAAAGCGTCAGGCTGAATTCGACCGTCTCGGGCGCGAACTCAACGAATTGCCGCAGGTCGATTACGAACGTGTCATGTCGGTGAAAACCGAGTATTTGCGACAACTGTACAGGGATTGCGGCAAAAAGTGCTTTGCAGGTCGCGAGTATAAGGCGTTCGTCGAACATAACCGTTCGTGGCTGACATCTTATGCGGTATTTTCGGTGTTGAGGGACAGACTCGGCACTGCCGATTTCTCGTCATGGGGAGAATATTCCGTCTTCGAAGCCGCCAAGTGCGCCCGTTTCGCCGATGAGAATGCGGAGGATGTCGGTTTTTATCTCTTCGTGCAGTTCCATCTCGACAAGCAGTTGCGAGCCGTGCGCGACTATGCGCATTCGAAAGGCGTGGTTCTGAAAGGCGATATCCCTATCGGCATAAGCCGAACGAGCGTCGATGCGTGGGCGTCGCCCCGTCTGTTCATCATGAACTCATCGGCAGGTGCGCCGCCGGACGATTTCTCGGCTACGGGACAGAACTGGGGATTCCCGATATATAACTGGGAGGAGATGGCGAAAGACGACTACGCATGGTGGCGTGCACGGTTCACTAAAATGGCCGAATATTTCGACGCCTACCGTATCGACCATATTCTCGGATTCTTCCGTATTTGGGAGATTCCGCTCGATGCCGTCAATGCGCTGCTCGGCGAGTTCAATCCGTCGATGCCTTACAGCGAGGAGGAGATACGTTCCTGCGGAATCGATTTCGACCGCAGCCGTGATGTCGCCCGCGACTATTCGTCCGATGACGTGCTGTGGCTCGAATACCGTCATAAGCGGGGATTTTTCTATCCGCGCATCTCGCCGTTCTCGACCCGCCGGTTCGCCGAACTGCCCGATTGGCAGAAACGCGCTTTCGAGCGTCTGCACAACGATTTCTACTACCATCGCCACAACGATTTCTGGCGCGATGTCGCCGAACGCCGTCTGTCGATGCTTATCGAATCTACGCCGATGCTTACCTGCGGCGAGGACTTGGGCATGATTCCGAACTGCGTTCCCGAAGTTATGAACCGCCAGCAGATTCTGTCGCTCGAAATCGAACGTATGCCCAAATCGATGGACACCGAGTTCGCCGTACTGTCGCAATATCCTTATCTGTCGGTGTGTACGACTTCGACCCACGACATGAATCCTATCCGTGCGTGGTGGCGCGAGAATCGCGAAAAGACCCAGCGTTACTATAATTCGGTGATGAACTGGTGGGGCGAAGCCCCTTGCGATGCGACCCCCGAGGTGTGCCGCGACATCGTCGAACGTCATTTGCAGTCGCCGTCGATGCTCGTCATACTGCCTTTGCAGGATTGGCTCTCCACCGACGGAGCGTTGCGCTGTGCGGATCCCGAATCCGAACGTATCAACATTCCGGCGAACCCGCGCCACTATTGGCGTTACCGCATGCACCTTTTGCTCGAAGACCTGCTTTCGGCAACCGATTTCAACGGTTCGCTTGCCGCGATGATTTCCCGCAGCGGCAGATAAACGAATAGCCGAACGGCATTTTTGCCGTTCGGCTATTCTGTTTTATTCCGTTTCCTGAACGGGTTTGAATTCTATCTGGTAATAATCGAATTCCGGTTTCAGAATCTGTTTTGAAGTGATTGCCGAATTTTATTATTGCGGATTGTCGAGTCAGTTTCGGCATCCGAAGAAGGAGCGTAGCCGACTGCTACGGGACTGATGAGGAGGTCGAAAATGGACGACAAGACGCTGCAAGAAAAGAGAGCAATCATTTCAAAACAGATTCTCATCATCGCACCGGTTGCCGCATCGATTCCCCAACCCGATATATCGGGCAGATTTATTGCCGAAAAAAGCAAAACAGGCGGATGAATTTCAATCATCCGCCTGTTTTGTATCTGCATCATTCAGAGCGGAGCGAAGATTATGATAATCGGAATCATTTTCATAGTATGTTTCGCTGCGCTCGACATGACGCCTATTTGTACAGGTACCTCTTGATGCTGGTTTTCGGGGTGCGTTCGAAATCGCCGTCGAGAATCTCGATGTCGGCAATCTGACAATACGACGGCAACTTGCGGTTTAGTGCGTCGAGATTCGATTTCATGATTTCGTTCAGTTGTTCCGCGCTTAAAGGTTTCGCCGTGTCGATTTCTGCCGAGACTATCGCCACTATGCGTTTGTCGCGTTCGATGACTATCGACTCCTTGACATGCGGCATGGCATTGAGCAACTCTTCGACCTCCTCCGGATATATGTTCTGACCGTTCGACGTGAGAATCATGTTCTTCGACCGACCCTTGATGTAGATGTTGTCCTGTCTGTCGAGCAGTCCGAGGTCGCCCGTACGCATCCATCCGTCGGCAGTGAATGCGGCTTTCGTCGCCTCCTCGTTCTTGTAGTATCCGGACATTACGTTGTCGCCGCGCACCTGAATTTCGCCTACCTCGGTTTGAGGGTCGCGCGAGTCGATGCGCACCTGCATTCCGTCTACCGGTTTTCCGCACGAATGCATGGAGAAATTGTACCAGTCTTCGTAGCCTATCAGCGGTCCGCATTCCGTCATGCCGTATCCGACGGTATACGGGATGCCTATCTTCTTCATTACCGCCTCTACCGGTGTGCTTATGGCCGCTCCGCCGATTATTATATGTTTCATGTTGCCGCCGAATGCCGCCATGACTTTACGGCGGACGATGCCGTATATCGCCTTGTTCAATATCGGAATCGACGTGGCTATACGCATTGCCGGACGTTCGAGCATCGGCATCACTTTGTTGCGGAATATCTTTTCGATTACCAGCGGCACGGTGATGAGCATGTACGGCTTCACGTCGGCGAATGCCTGCAACAATATGGTCGGCGTCGGCGTTTTGCCGAGAAAATAGACGCAACCTCCGCTCGCTACGGGATATATGAATTCGAATGCCAAACCGTACAGATGCGCCAGCGGGAGCATCGAAACGATTTTGCCTCCATGCGGGAACTTGATACGTTTCACGCCGAACGTTATGTTCGACGAGATGTTGCGCACCGACAGCATGATTCCTTTCGGCGACGCGGTAGTCCCCGACGTGTAACTTATGGTGATAAGATCCTCCGGCTCGCCCGTTTCGTATACCATCGATTCCGGCTTCATTCCGTCCGGATACTTTTCGGCGAACGCTCTGTCGGCATCGGCGACGGCTGCTTCGAGACGCCCGTCGCCCGAATATATTGCCGAGAAGTTCTCGACATCGATTGCCCCGATAAGCCGCGGCATGTTGTTGCGCTCCATATCGTGCAGCATCTCTCTTTCGGTGAAGAGCAGGACGCTGTCGGAGTGGTCGATGAGTTTTTCGAGGTTTGCCGACGTAAAACCGTTCAGTATCGGTACGGCTACCGCCCGATACGATGTAATGGCGAGATAGGCTATCCCCCAGTGTGCGGTGTTTTTGGCGCATAGAGCGATTTTGTCGCCTGCCGCGATGCCGGCTTTCCCGAATATCAGATGCAGTTTGGCGATTTGCTCCGCAATGTCGGCATAAGTGAATTCCCCTCCGTTGTAGTCGCACAGAGCGGGCGTATTCCAGTTTTTTCGTGCAGTTTCTGCGAATCTCGTTATAAAATGTACCATAGTTTTAAGGATTTGTAATTGATATCTTGTATTAATGGTGCTATTTCATCAGCCATGAAGTTATGCTTTCGGCGTATGTTTTTGAAATCGGAATGTCGGGTACGCCCTCGTGCCCGATTTCAATGAATATTCCCTCTTTCTCGCGGCGCAGCACCTTTACGCGGTCGAGATTGACCATGTATGAACGGTGGCAGCGGCGTATGTTACTGTCCCCCAACTGTTCGGCGATACGCTTCATCGTGTTGCGCACCATCGCTTTCTTTACCGAATCATTGTTCAGATACCAAACGCATACGTAGTTGTCGGCAGATTCTATCAGCAGCAGATTGTCGCGTTTCACCGAAAGCCTCAGCCCTTTGTCGTCGTGGAACAGAACGTTCGCCTTTTTCTGCGACGCCTCGTCCTGCCGTATGCTTTCGTTCAGACTCTTCAACACCTGCATCTTCTCCATCAGCACGATATACAGAAAATTGTAACCGTACGGAATCAGAAGTATGCAGAATGTTCTGCCGAATACGTTGAGGAAAATATGCACAATGTTCTCGCTGTGGAACATTACCGACGAGAATCCTGTGAGTGCAATGGCGAGTATCAGAAATTCCCACAGATTCCATATCATGTATCCCCTGTATGTCATTCCGCTGTCGCGATTGCGCCGAACCATGAAATATCGCGATATTCCGACGAGCAACAGAGCAGCGAGCGTAACGACGGCAGCCATAACGCAGAATACCTCGTTCGCCGTCAGTTTCGATGCCGAAAGGAAATTCATTTCGTCGAATTCAAGCATCTTGTGAATGCCGAACGGACGGAATATCACTATGAAAACAAACGCGAACAGAGCAGTGGACAGCAGCATTGCCGTCTGGTTCGAACGGCGGAATACGACGCTCGGGATTTTTCGTGAAAGCGTATTGTTACCGAACATTCTCCTGCATTGTTGCCGTGCGTTCCGCTATTGCGGCGACCATTTCCTCGCTGCGGTTGCACGATACGTAATATTTGTCTTCATATATGTCCGTTATCTCGACGAATCCGCTCCACGATGAAGCGTACATCTTCACCAAATCCATTTTGCGCAGATTGAGGAAATAGCCGTAATACCCGAAGAAGCCGACGGATGCGAACAGCGGCAGGAAGTAGCGCATCTCCTTTTCGGTCGCGACTTTTGCCGACACGATGTCCGTGTAGGGGATTTCCGTGAAGTCCGATATGCACCGTATCTCCAAACCTTCGTCGTTAAATACGATTTTGCGCGGAATCGACAATATCATGAGCCCTATGACGGCGACCATTATCGAAATGAACCATGCCAGTATGTATCCTCCGTCGTAAACGTACGGCAATACGACTGCCAATGCCGCGAAAACGACTAAATGCATTGCTGTTCGGTAAACCGTTTTGCGGTCGGTTTTGTATTCGTATTCTGTCATCATAGGTTCTCGTCGTTGCGCAGCGATTCGGCTGCCGCTTCGGCGTAAATCATGTCTTCACGCGTGGTTATTTTGATGTTCGACCGTTCGCCCTCGCACAGCGTTATCCGGTATCCCGCCCGTTCGACGACCGATGCGTCGTCGGTGAATGCCGGGTCGTATTCGACGTCGTAAGCCGCCCGCAGCAGGTCGGCACGGAATATTTGCGGCGTCTGAACGATTCTTAATGTCGAACGGTCGATTATTTCCGATTCTCCATCGCCGCCGGTTATTGCACGGAACGAATCCACCGGCTTTGCGACCGGAACCGCCGTGCCGTTTTCGGCTGCGCATTTCGCCGTTCGGCGTATCATCTCTATCGATGCGAACGGACGAACTCCGTCATGTATTGCAATCAGGTCTACTGCATCGTTCAAAGCCCCGATGCCGTTCTTTACCGAATGAAAACGCTCCGTTCCGCCCTCTGCGACCGAGTGTCGGGCTACTTTGAACCGGGCCGAGAGGTTCCGCCAGAAATCCATCTGTGCGGCTGGCAGAACGACGATTATCTTCGCCGTCGGAAATGCGCGTGCGAAACCGTTTATCGTGCGGACGAGTATAGGCTCTTCGCCGACTATGGCGAATTGCTTCGGGAGCGTACCGCCCATTCTCGTGCCGATGCCGCCGGCGACGATTATTGCACCGATTTTCATTTCGTCCATACGAGTTTCTTTCCGAATCCGAGCGTATTGTCGGTAAGTTTTACGAAATCGGGTTCCACGACCCATATGTTCAGCGGCATGGCAGCCGCATATGGAAATCTGCCGATGTAATCGCTTTTCGCTTTGTCGTCGCCCCGTTGTGCCCGACCGCAAATCTGCACGCCCTGCAATTTCCCGACAATCTTGGATTCGAGTGCTATCGAACATGCGACCTCCGGATGCTCTGTCATGTCGGCGACGTGGCGTGTCGTTTCGTCGGACGAGAATATCAGCAGGTTGCGCTCCCTGTCGTATGCGTAAAAACAGTTGGCGCAATAGGGATGTCCGCCTGCGGACTGCGTCGCCAGCGTCAGGACGTGGTGCCGTTCGATGAAACGTATTATCTTCTTGTCGGGCATCATCTTACGGCTATTGAATCGAGTTGTGTTATGCGCAGCGAATCGGCTATGTCGCCGTTGAGTTCGGCGACGATTCTGTCGCGCACCCATTCGAACTGTTTCCTGTTGGCTTTCGATATCGGTTCGGCAGGTTTCTGCGGAACTTTGAGCGGATTTATCGGCGTCCCGCCTTTCCACAGTCTGAAATCGAGGTGCGGTCCGGTAGACCGTCCCGTGCTGCCTACGTATCCGATTATTTCGCCTTGCGAAACCCGTTTGCCGACAGCAATGCCCTTGGCATAGCCGCGCAGATGGAGATAACCCGACATCAGATTGCCCGGATGCTTGATTTTTAGCATGTTCCCGGCCGCTCCGCGATAACCTTTCGATACAACCGTTCCGTCGGCTACCGCACGTACCGGAGTGCCGACCGGCGCAGCATAGTCGATGCCGTGATGCGGTCTGTATTTTTTCAGTATCGGATGATAGCGGGCATCGGAGAACGTGGACGAAATGCGCGTGAATTTCAGCGGGGCTTTGAGCAGTTGCTTGCGCAATGAACCCCCGTCATACTCCCAGTACTGCAATTTGCCCCCCTGTTTGAACGGAATGGCATATATCTCCTTCCCGCAGTGATCGAACCGTGCGCCCCACACCCGACCGATGCCGACCGAGAGCGTATCGATGAATTTTTCGTCGTAAACGACCGTGAACCTGTCGCCTGCCTGAATGCCGAAGAAATCGACCGTCCACTGGTATATGTCTTCGAGTTCGGAGGCGAGAGCGTACGGCATGTTCTCCTTTATGATTGCGCCCCACAACGAACTCTCTATCGTCGCGCTGCGTTTTTGCCGGCGAACGTTCACGTCGCGCACCCCCGACGAAACTGCCACCGAATCGCCGACGAATGCGAATACGACATAGTCGGTCAGATTCTTTTCGTAGACGATATAATCGAGCCTGCGCATCGTCGAATCGCTCTTGATGAATGTCGTGTAGTTGTTGCCTGCCCTGATTTGCCGGAGCGGACAGATTTCCGATGCCAGACGGTCGAGTCTGTTTATTTTTTGCATGTCTATTCCGTACGAATCGAGAATCTTGCTCCACGTGTCGCCTCGCTCGACGGTGCATTTTTCGGTTTCGTAATCGTCGGCATCGATTCCGAACAGTATGTTTCGTTTTGTATTTTCCGCATCTTCTGATGGTGCGCCCGATGATTTGCATCCGCATGCCAATATCGCCGACCATGCCGCAACGGCTATTATGTACGCTCGTTTCATAATTTGCAAAGTTAATAAAATTTGGTATAAATCGCGAGATTAAGTGATATTTTTGAAAAAATAGAGGCATAATGTTTTGCCGCTTGATTTATTTTGCATATCTTTGAAAAAATATATGTACGAATGAAGCAACTGTTTCTTAAAATAGCATCGTTGATTTACGGGGCGGGAATTCGTTTCCGTCATCTGCTGTTCGATGCCGGCGTGCTTCACAGTACCGAATACGAAACTCCGATAATCTGCGTCGGCAACATTACCGTCGGCGGAACGGGCAAGACTCCGACCGTCGAACTGCTCGTCGCCCATTTTTCCAAAACGCATAACGTCGCAGTGCTTTCGCGCGGTTACGGTCGCGCCACGAAAGGTTACCGCGAGGTCGAAATCGGCGACTCCTACCGTGAAGTAGGCGACGAACCGTTGCAAATCAAACGCAAATATCCGTCCGTGGCTGTCATCGTCTGCGAAAAGCGGACATACGCGATAGAGCGTATCGGTGCGGAGCATCCCGATGTCAATCTGATAATTATGGACGACGGATTCCAGCACCGCTACGTGAAGCCGTTCGTCAATATAATAATGGTCGATGCCACCCGACCTGTCGAACGCGACTACCTGCTGCCTTACGGGCAGTTGCGCGATACGGTCGCTTCGTTGCGCCGTGCGCACTACTTTCTCGTTACCAAGTGCCCGGACGACATGACGCCTATCGATGCCCGCATCATGCGCAAGGTTCTCGTGCAGGCTCCTTACCAGAGCCTCTATTTCACAAAAGTCATCGAGGGCGACGTGCGACCGGTATTCGAGGATGTCAGGGGTGCCGTGAAATACGGCAGCGAGGTGATAGCCATGTGCGGCATCGGCAATAACGAAGTGTTCATAGACGGGCTGAAACGCAAGTACGACGTCGTGCAGACGCTCGAATTCGAGGATCATCACTCCTATCGTATCATCGATTTGAAACTTATGCGCCGCGTGTTGGAAGAACATCCGAAAGCGGTGATTGTCATGACCGAGAAAGATGCCGTCAAATTGTTCAACAGCAGCAAGATTCCGCAGGATGTGCGCGAGCGGCTCTTTTACGAGAATGTCCGTATGGCATTTATCGACAATCTGGCGGGCGAGTTTTTCGGCAAACTGGATAACGATTTAAAACAACGCAACAATGGAGCATATATTAGAGGCTGCTGATTATCTGCGCAGCATAACCGGCGATTTCAAGCCGGAAATAGGCATAATTCTCGGTACGGGACTGGGCGATTTCGCCGACAATATCGACGAACGCTTCTCGGTCGAGTACAAGGATATTCCGCATTCGCCCGTTTCGACCGTCGAGGGGCATAAAGGTCGCATGATTTTCGGCGAAATCGGCGGACGCAGAGTAGTGGCTATGCAGGGTCGCTTCCACTACTACGAGGGTTATACGATGAAACAGGTTACTTTTCCGGTTCGCGTCATGGCAGTGCTCGGCATCAGGTATCTGTTCGTGTCGAATGCCAGCGGCGGTATCAACACCTCGTTCCGCGTGGGCGACCTGATGGTTATCACCGACCATATCAATCTGATGCCCAATCCGCTTATCGGAGCGAACATGGACAAGTTCGGACCGCGCTTTTCGGATATGCACAACTGCTATGACAAGGACATTATCGCCAAGGCTACTGCTGTCGCCGAGAGCGAGAATATCAAACTGCAATACGGCGTCTATGTCGGCACGACCGGACCGTCGTTCGAAACGCAGGCAGAGTACCGCTATTTCAAGGCTATCGGCGGCGATGCAGCCGGTATGTCCACCGTTCCCGAAGTTATCGTCGCCCGCCACATGTCCGTGCCCGTGTTCGGAATGTCGGTGATTACCAACTGCGGTTTGAGCGACGAAATAGGCGATCACGAGGACGTGCAGCGTCAGGGCAAAAAAGCAGGGCTGCGTATGGCTAAACTGTTCGTGGAATTGATAAAACGACTTTGAGAAACCGTTTGGAATTTATTTCGGTTTTCGGGGAAACGATTAAGAGATTAAGATATGATTAACAAGGTAATTTTGGTCGGTAATGTCGGACTCGATCCGGAGGTTCGCTCTCTCGAATCGGGTGTCAAGGTCGCTCGTCTGCGCCTTGCGACTACCGAGCGCATATTCGACCGTCAGACGAACGAAACGAAAGAATTGACCGAGTGGCACACCGTTACGCTGTGGCGCGGTTTGGCGGAAGTGGTGGACAAATACGTCCACAAGGGCAGCCAGTTGTACATCGAGGGCTCGATTCGTACCCGCGAGTGGACGGACAAGGACAACCAGAAGCGTTATTCGACCGAGATTCTCGCCAACGATATGAAACTGCTCGGTCGCCGCTCCGACAATGCAGCCTCGCAGCAGAATGCGCCAGCCTCCCAGCCGCAACCGTCGGGCTACCGGCAGCCGGCATACCAGCAGCCAGCCGCGGCATCCGCTCCTGCAACCCCGCAGGTTCCGGACGACAACCCCGACGACCTGCCGTTCTAAAACG
>CAYRSF010000076.1:0-39002 GCA_964427035.1 uncultured Alistipes sp. | reverse complement strand
GAGAATCGTCTCTATGAACCGATGCAGGAAGCGCAAGTGTCGTCATTCTGAGCGAAGCGAAGAATCTGTTTCAATCGATTCGGTTAGATCCTTCGCTATCGCTCAGGATGACGTGTTAAGTATATGCAATGTTTTTCCGACCGCAACGGCAACCGTTGCGCCGACCGTTCGGAGCGTCAGCGACAAAAGTCCCCCTTTGCAGAAAGGGGGATAGGTAACACGGATAAAAAGCAAAATCAAAAATTTGCTTTCGCCCGATATACTCCCGCTCGGCAATGCTCAAATAAATTTGGGATAAAAGTCCCCCTTTGCAGAAAGGGGGAGTTAGGGGGAGAGGTAACACGGATAAAAAGCAAAATCAAATTTTTGCTTTCGTTCGCTTATTCGTATATTTGGCTTCGCCCGATATACTCCCGCTCGGCAATGCCAAATAAATTTGGCATTACCCTCGCTTATTCGTATATTTGAACGTTAATTTTTTTATTGCGATTTTATGGGATCGATAAAGTGTATAGGCATACTCACTTCGGGCGGCGATGCCCCCGGAATGAACGCCGCCATTCGTGCGGTAACCCGAACCGCGATTTTCAACGGATTCACGGTCAAAGGTATCATGCGCGGCTACAAGGGCTTGATAAGTAACGAAATAATTGATTTCACTTCGAGCAGTGTCAGCAACATAATCCAGCATGGCGGAACGGTTCTCAAAACCGCCCGTTGTCCTGAATTCATGACTGTCGAAGGTCGCAGGACGGCTTACGACAATATGCATGCGGCAGGTATCGATGCGCTGGTGGTGATAGGGGGCGACGGCACGATTACGGGTGCCCGAATATTCGCCGAGGAGTACGACGTTCCGATTGTCGCGCTTCCCGGAACCATCGACAATGACCTTTCGGGTACCGACTCGACCATAGGATTCGATACTGCGCTCAATACCATAATGAATGCAGTCGATAAGTTGCGCGATACGGCGACCAGCCACGAGCGGCTGTTCTTCGTCGAGGTCATGGGACATACGGCAGGTTATCTCGCATTGAACGGAGCGATTGCCTCCGGTGCCGAGGCTGCCATAATCCCCGAAATGGAGACCGAGGACGACCAGTTGAAATCGCTTATCGACAACGGATTCCGCAAAAGCAAGAATTCCGCTATCGTGCTTGTCGCCGAGAATCCCGAAACCGGTGGCGCTATGGGGCTTGCCGAACGGGTGAAACGCGAATATCCGCAGTACGATGCCCGCGTAACCATCCTCGGACACCTGCAACGCGGCGGTTCGCCGACGGCTATGGACAGAATCCTGTCGTCGCGGCTCGGTGCGACGGCGATTACCGCATTGAAAGAGGGGCAGCGCAACGTGATGATAGGCATCCGCAACGGCGAAATGGTCTATGTTCCTTTTTCGCAGGCATTGAGCCGTACCAAGAACATAAGGCGCGGAGATATCGACCTCGTGAAGGTCCTTTCGATATAAATACAACCCCGAAATTTGAGTAATGAAGAACGTAATAGGAATAGGAAATGCCCTGACCGATATGCTCGTGAATCTGCAATCCGATGCAGTGCTCACGACATTCGGTATAGTCAAAGGGTCGATGTCGCTTGTAGACAGTAAACTGCAATCCAAAATTTCGAAATCCGTCGCAGGATTTCCGTACTCGCTGTCGCTCGGCGGTTCTGCCGACAATACGATACGGGCGATGGCGCGTTTGGGAACCTCCGTCGGATTCATCGGCAAGGTGGGGTGCGATACGACGGGCGACTTCTTCGAGCAGGCTCTTACGAATCTCGGCATAAAGCCGGTTATTTTTCGCGGGCGCAACCGTTCGGGAAAGTGCGTGTCGCTGATTTCTCCCGACGGCGAACGAACGATGCTGACGCATCTCGGTGCAGCCGAGGAATTGACGACCGACGAAATCAGCCCCGAAATCTTCGACGGCTACGACTGTCTCTATGTCGAGGGCTATCTCGTGCAGGATCATACGCTTATCGAGACGGTAATGCGCATCGCCAAACAGCGCGGACTCAAAATCGCGGTCGATTTGGCGAGTTTCAATGTCGTGGAGGAGAATCGCGAGTTCCTGCGCCGTCTGACCGAGGAGTACGTCGATATTCTGTTTGCGAACGAGGATGAAGCGAAGGTGTTCACCGGCGAGAACGAACCTGTGAACGCATTGCAGTCCATATCCGAGATTTGCGACCTGTCGATTGTCAAAATCGGTATGAAGGGCGCGTTGATTAAGCGCGGCAGCGAGGTAATCCACGTCGGCATCATGGCGGCTGCCAAACGTGTCGATACGACCGGCGCGGGCGATTTCTACGCTGCCGGATTCCTCTATGCATTGTGCGAGGGTCTGTCGCTGCGCCAGTGCGGAACTATCGGCGCGATTACCGCCGGAAAGGTTATCGAGGTCGTAGGCACGACGCTGGGCGAGGACGCATGGCGCGACATAGCGTCGCTTATCAAGAGAGTGAGAACCGAAAAATATCTGTTCTGATGAATATTGTGCGTTTGACGACGGTTGCGGCGATGTCGGCTGCTGCCGTATTGTCGGTGTCGGCGCAGAGTGCCGAACGAAAACTGCTGACCATGGAGGATGCGATTCTCAATCGCTCGCTCTCTCCCCGCAATTATCGGATAGAGTGGAGCGCGGAGAATCCGAAAGAGTATGTCGCCGTCGAGGAGGGCAAACGTTATGCCGTCGATATCCGTTCGGGGCGCAAACGCGAAATCGGAATGCCCGCGGCGGCTGAATCTCCGGCGAAACCCCATGCCGAGTTGCGCGAAAACAATATCGTGTGGATTACTGCCGACGGTACGGAGCGCAGGATAACCGATTTCGCCGACAAAAACATCGTCTGCGGAGCCTCGGTTTCGCGCAACGAATTCGGAATCGGCGGCGGACTGTTCCCGTCGCCCGACGGTTCGCGGCTGGCATTCTATATCAAGGACGAATCGCGGGTTACGACATTTCCGCTGCTCGACATCACGACGCGGACGGGTTCGCTCGTCGAGATAAAGTATCCGATGAACGGCATGGACTCCGAACGGATTTCGGTCGGAATCTACGATGCCGCGACCGAAAAAACCGTGCGGCTCGACGTTACGGATTTCGACGACGAACGCTATATCACCAATCTGACGTGGTCGCCCGACGGGAATTCGATTTATGCACAGATTCTCGACCGTGCGCAGAAAAACGTGCATCTGAACCGGTACGATGCTGCGGACGGCAGTTTAGTCGCAACATTGCTGACCGAGCATGACGACCGCTTCGTCGAACCGCAGTTTCCGCTCTGTTTTCTGAAAAACGATTCCGACAAGTTCATCTATACGACCGACAATCGCGACGGTTTCCGCAATCTTTACCTCTGTTCCGTTTCAAAGGGCACCGTTTTGCGACTGACCGAAACCGATGCGGACGTGAACTACGTCGGACAGGACGACCGCGGCGGCATCTACTACTATTCGGCAGAGGTCTCGCCCGTCGAACGGCATCTGTTCCGCAAGGATTTGCGCAGCGGACGCACTGTGCGGCTTACGACGGACGAAGGCTGGCATACGTGCTCGATTTCGCCCGACGGACGCTGGTTCGCCGACAACTATTCGTCGCTGAACGTTCCGCGCGTGGTCGCAGTCGGCTCGACCGACGGCAAATTCCGCCGCGAGGTGTTCCGTGCCGACAATCCGAGTGCGGACTACAATTTCTGTCCGATTGAACTGGGTGCGGTGCGCAGTGCCGACGGCAAATACGATAACTATTATCGTCTGATAAAGCCTCTGGATTTCGACCCGGCTAAGAGATATCCCGTCATCCTCTATGTTTATGGCGGACCTCACTCCCAACTCGTCCGCAACGATTTTCAGGCTTCGCTGCGCCGCTGGGAGATGTACATGGCGCAGCACGGCTACGTGGTGTTCGTCATGGACAATCGCGGAACGTCCAATCGCGGTGCCGAGTACGAAAAGGCGATTCACCGACGCTGCGGCAAATGCGAGATGGAAGACCAAATGGCGGGGCTGCGGTGGCTCATGTCGCACGAATGGGTCGATTGTTCGCGCATCGGGGTTCACGGCTGGTCATACGGCGGCTTTATGACCATCTCTCTTATGGTGAACTATCCCGACATTTTCAAGGTCGGTGTCGCCGGCGGTCCGGTTATCGACTGGAAATGGTACGAGGTCATGTACGGCGAACGCTATATGGAGACCGAGCGCACCAATCCGGAGGGTTTCGCTGCGACGTCGCTTATTCCGCGTGCAAAGGATTTGAAGGGGAAACTGCTGATTTGTCAGGGTGCGATAGACAATACCGTCGTGTGGCAGCATTCGCTCAACTTCATCGACGAATGCATCAAAAGCGATGTGCAGGTCGATTATTTCCCGTATCCGCGTTCGGAACACAACGTGTTCGGTCGCGACCGCGTGCATCTGATGCAGAAGGTAACCGACTATTTCGAGGATTTTCTGAAATAGCGGGGGAGTAGTACCCGCCCCCACGGGCGCACAACTTCGCCCGTGGGGGTTTCTTTAAAGTCCTTAAAGTCGTTAAGGTCGTTATTCTTTTTCCGGATAGTTTAGCGGGGCGAAGAAATCTCCCAAAGAAATTTTATAGAACCTGCAAAGAATGGACAATGATGTTATAGTCGGCATTTTGGAACCATTTTCAAAATGAAAAACGTCTAATCCCGTATGTTCTATAAGTGCCTCTTGTGTAATGCCGTATGTGGAACGCAATTCTTTCATCCGAGATATAATCAATTCGGACAATTTTTCATCGGTTCTTTTAGCCTTTTTGCTTTTCACATTACAAAAATGCGCTTTCTGACATATAATTTACTCTATCTATATAGACAGAATGGTGAATTTCCATATATTTGCATAGCAAACTTTAACAAATACGGAAATTATGCTATCTTTGCAATCGAATAAATCGGCATAAGCCGATAAGACATAATTATTATAAAGGGTAAACAACTCTTTATACCTCTTTGTAAACTTGGGAGCCTCTTCTGGGGTTGTTTGCACGGTATAAATGTTGTCGGTCCATGTTATGTCCTGCTCTTATTGAGCAGGACTTGACTGGGCGCAGGACAGTTTCCGTGCAAGGGTTCCCAAGACCTACGAAGAGGGGCTGCTAATGCGCCTTTCTCTTTTCTTCTCCTTAACGACTTCTCAAAGTCTTTAAGGTCGTTAAGGATTAAGGTTGCTGACGACCATAAGGGCATTACTTTAATTTACTGAACAGAAATAATATAAAAACCTCACGTGCTATGTATGAGTTATCGAATGAACGCGAGAATTCCGTGATTTCATGCTGCCGCATGAAAGAATTTCTCGCCGAACTGAAAGATAAGGCGCATCCCTTTTATGTCATATTGTATAAATCGCCGAAACAGTTTGTCAAAATCGTATATGATGATGATTCCTACGATACCGTAACATCTTTGACTGTTGCGCAATTCGAGAATCAGTGGGAGCAGTTCATTTCCAAAAAATTTATAGTTGCGCTCTCGTTCAGAACGTTTTATCCCAAGTCCCAAAGAAGTTCGCACACTTTCGAGGCAGAGGATTACGACCGTGATTGGCTCGGCGAGGATGAATATGAATTCAGTTGTACGTGGCAACTCAAATATTCTGTTTGGAGCGAACAGATTCCTTATGTTCTGGCTGCGATTTGCCGCGATGCGATTATGGAGGGACATCCGTTCGTCATCGACGATGAAACGATTGCGGAATACGGCTTTACCGATGCCGATACCGAATATCTGAAAGACAGGGTCGCCAAAATTAACGAAGAGTCGTTGTCTGAATTTAGAGAGAACTATTGGCGATTGAAACGAATAGTTGAGCAGTACGACGTTTAATCCGAAATAAAAAGCGGCAGGGGCATAACTCCTGCCGCGCTTTAATGCCGTTTGCTTTCCCTACAACTCTTCTAATTTCGCGAGTATCTCCGAGAAGTCGGAGTGCGAGTCGGCGAAACTGTCGTAGGAGTGTTCGGTGTGTCCGTCTTCGGGTACGTCCGAAATCATCTTTACGGCGACTGTCGGCACTCTGCCGAGTTCGCCGGCTGCGATGACCACGGCGGTAATCTCCATGTCGAATATCGCCCGCTCCACTCCGAAACGCCTCTTGATTTCGCGCACCGAATCGGCATTGACGAACGAGTCGCCCGTAAATACCGTTATGTCGTCCCTGCCGGCAAGCGCGAACGGGTCGGTGAGTTCGGGGATGAAGCCGTCAGGTATGTCGCAGTCGTGATAGCGGGCTGCCGACGGCATCACGATTTCGCCCTGACGGAATCCGAGCGTTCCTGCCGCGAAACCTGTTACGGCAATCATGTCGAACGGTTTCGCTGCTCTTGCAATCGCCGCTGCGGTATTCGCCGCTGCCGCCGCTTTGCCGATTCCGCTGCGAATTACGGTGTAGGTGTTGCGGGTCGATGCCGCACGGTCGAGTGCGGCGAGCATATCGGCATTCTCGCGTTCGGTCGGAGTTACTATCAGTATGTTCATCGCCGGTTACAGTTTTTCGAGTACGCCGATATATTTGCGCATAGCCTCGTTGGTTTCGTCTATGGCATAGAGCGACGGATTGCCGCACTGAATCTCGTTGAGACCGACGATGTCGTCTTTGCTTTTTATCGGGAACACTTTTTCGTAGACCCGTACCAGAGCCGCCTTGATGTCGTCAGCCCCGACGTCGTTCATGGTCGAGAGATAAAATCCGGTCTGACATCCCATAGGGCAGAACGAAACTACGCTCGCCCCGATTTTCTCGTCCAAACGCAGATAGTAAGCCATAAGATGCTCTATCGTGTGTACGGTGCCTGCACTCAAAGGCGCATGCGCCATAGGCTCGCAGAACCGCAGGTCCCACGAACGCACCGCCAGTTTGTCGTTTATTTCATATACCGAACGGAGGTACAATCCCTCTTTGAGCGTCCGATGGTCTACATCGAACGACGATACTACCGATTTCTTCATTGTCGTTATGCTGTTTTGTTAAAGTCTTTTAAATCCTTGACGACTTTATGGTCGTTTATTTTCTCCTTTCCCATTCGCCTATCTCCATGTCGCGCATCTGCTCGCCGTCGATTGTGAAACGCACTGCCGTTCGCACTTTGTGGAATCCGTAGCAGCCTGCCGCACCGGGGTTTATGTGCAACAGCCGATAGACGGGGTCGTAAATTATTTTCAGAATATGCGAATGCCCTGCGACGAATATCGTCGGGTGCGCCGCCTGAATCTTTCGCAGAGCCTGCGGCGAGTAGTGCCTCGGATATCCGCCGATATGGGTCATGAGCACCGAAACCTCCTCCGTCTTGAAATAGTCGAATTCGTCGTATGCGCGTCGCGTCATGCCGCCGTCTATGTTGCCGTAAACCGCCCGCAGCGGTTTGAAAGCCGCTATCTCGTCGGCGAGTTCGAGCGAGCCGATGTCGCCCGCATGCCAGATTTCGTCCACGTCTTTCAGAAAGACGCGCAGTGCCTCGTCGAACGTGCCGTGAGTGTCCGAAATTACTCCTATGCGTCTCATCGTGCTATCTCAATTCGGGTTGCAGGTCGTAAGGCGTATCGTAATTCGCCGACAGATACTCTCTGATGCCGAACGACGTGGGTTGGGGCTCGACGTCCAAATCGACCACCGTTTCGGTGATTTGCAGCCGCTGCCCGCGCATTACGTATTCGTCGATGAATTCGAGTATCTCCTCGTGATTCCGTATCATAGGCTCCTCCGCCATTGCGTGCGAACGGTATGTCGCCGAGTAAAAGTAGTATGGCGTTCCCATCTCGTCGAACTGCTCGGCAAGGATTTTGGAACCGTAAAATCCGATGCCGAACAATGCCGCCTTTTCGTACGGGACGTTTTTGTCGGAATTGCCGTGGAACAGCATCGTCGGACACGGTGCCGACTCCCAGCCGGGTCTGCCGCTCGTCGAAAATATCGCTCCCGCGAACGCTATTACGCCTGCATAATTGAAATCCGCCGGCAGCATCTTCGCCATCTCCGTGCGGTTGCAGATGTTGTTCTCCGCCTGCAATGCAGTTATCGCTCCGGCACTCGACCCGCTGATGATGATTTTCGAGGTGTCGATATCCCACTCCCCGGCATTGTCGAGTATGACTTTGGTCGCAGTCAGTACGTCTTCGACGGCATAGTCCACCGAATTTTTCATCGTCCGCACCGTCTCTATCAGTCCGACCGACTTCGCGTCGTAGTCGGGCGACTGCGTGGCTTTGAGCCCGAGGCGGTAATCCACCGAAACGACGTCATAGCCGTTCGCGGTCAGCATGTCGAAATACGGAACGTACTTTTCGGCGTCGCGCACACCCGTTGCGAACCCTCCGCCGAATACGAAAATTACGCACGGGCGTTTCCCCTCCGCCTTTTCCGAAACGTAGCGGTCGAGGTACAGTGCTTCGCCGCCGTTTACGGCATATTGCACGGTATGTTTTCGTGTCTGTGCCGTTGTCGGGACGGCGGCGGTCGCGATTATCGTCATAATTGTCAGCAGACGTTTCATATTCTTATTCGTATTTGTTTTTCCATAGTTGCCGAATTCGCTGCGCAATCCTCTCTTCGTTCGGATTGCCGGTGTTCGGAACGTAGAACTTCCTGCCCACGAGCGAGTCGGGCATGAACTCCTGTTCGGCGAAATTGCCTTCGTAGTCGTGCGCGTACTTGTAGCCTTTGCCGTATCCCGCATCGCTCATCAAATCCGTTACCGCATTGCGCAGATGCAGCGGCACCGGACGGTTGGCCGTATCCTTGCCGACGAACGACAATGCCGAGTCTATCGCCATGTATGCCGAGTTGCTCTTGGGCGATGTCGCTAAATAAATCGTCGTTTCGGCGAGCGTTATCCGCGCTTCGGGCATTCCGATTTTGTGCACCGTGTCGAAACATGCATTGGCGAGCAGCAGCGCATTGGGATTGGCAAGCCCGATATCCTCCGATGCGAGTATCACCAACCGCCGTGCAATGAACCGCGGCTCCTCGCCACCTGCCAACATGCGTGCCAAATAGTAAATGGCGGCATTCGGATCGCTGCCGCGGACGCTCTTTATGAATGCCGAGATGACGTCGTAATGCTGTTCGCCGTTCTTGTCGTACAGAGCGATGTTCTGCTGCAATGCGTCGGTTACCGATTCGTCGGTTATAATCACCTTGCCTTCCGTCGCCCCCGCAATTATGTCGAGTATATTGAGCAGTTTGCGCGCATCGCCGCCCGAAAAGCGGAACAGGGCTTCGCGTTCCCGCACCTCTACCTCGCGCTTTTTCAACTCCTCGTCGGTCGTTATGGCGCGTTGCAGCAGAGCGTCGAGTTGTTCGTCGTCCATCGATTTGAGAATGTAGACCTGACAGCGGCTCAACAGCGGCGAGATCACCTCGAACGACGGATTTTCGGTCGTCGCGCCTATCAGCGTTACCGTTCCCTGCTCGACCGCGCCCAGCAGCGAGTCCTGCTGCGACTTGTTGAAACGGTGTATCTCGTCGATGAACAGCAGCGGGGTAGCCGAGTTGAAGAATTTCTGACGTTTCGCCGATTCGATGACTTCGCGCACCTCCTTTACTCCGGAGGTAACGGCGGAGAGCGTAAAGAACTGACGCTGCAATTCGTTGGCGACGATTTTGGCGAGTGTGGTTTTGCCGACTCCCGGAGGTCCCCACAGGATGAACGACGGAACGTTCCCCGCCTCGATAAAACGGCGGATGACGCCGTTTTTACCGACGAGATGCTCCTGCCCGATGTAATCGTCGAGCGAATGCGGTCTTAATCTTTCGGCAAGCGGTGCTGACATGATATTGCAAATTTATCTTCAAATATACGAATAAGCGAGAGTAATGCCAAATTTATTTGGCATTACCGAGCGGGAGTATATCGGGCGAAGCCAAATATACGAATAAGCGAGCAAAATCAAAAATTTGATTTTGCTTTTTATCCGTGCATTGAAAAAAGACACCGGCGAGACCTGATGCAAGCAACGTATTGCATTATAGGTAATATAGGTATTATAAGTAATATAGGTGGAACAGGTGCGGCACGGCATAATCCTATAATACCTATACTGCCTATATTACTTATTCTACCTTAACAACATGACGGACTGCACAACGGTAGATTACCTTCGGTTTCCTCCTTCGCGCCTCGGCAGTTCGAGTAAACTCGACTGCCCTCGGTTTGCTGCCTGATGCCTTATTCCGGCTTTACGAGCGAGAGATACAACTCGTCCAGTTGGGACTGGTCGAGATGCGACGGCGCATCGAGCATCACGTCGCGCCCGGCATTGTTTTTCGGGAATGCGATGTAGTCGCGAATCGAATCCGCACCTCCGAAGAGCGAGCACAGACGGTCGAAGCCGAATGCCAGCCCTCCGTGAGGAGGCGCGCCGAACTTGAATGCGTTCATCAGGAAGCCGAACTGCTCCTGCGCTTTTTCAGGCGTGAATCCGAGACACTTGAATATCGTCGCCTGCAATTTGGCGTCGTGAATACGTATCGAGCCGCCGCCGATTTCCGTACCGTTGCATACGAAGTCGTAGGCATTGGCGCGCACCCGACCCGGGTCGCTTTCGAGATATTCTGTATCCTCCGGCTTGGGCGAGGTGAACCGATGGTGCATAGCAGATTAACGCAGCGTCTCCTCGTCCCACACGAACATCGGGAAATCGATAACCCACAGCGGTGCGAATTTCTTCGGGTCGCGCAGCCCGAGTCGCTGCGCCACTTCGAGGCGCAGTGCGCAGAGTTGCGTGAGGGTCTTGAATTTGGGACCGCAGAGGATGAATACCATGTCGCCGGCATTCGCTCCGCAGCGGTCGGCTATGGCGCGCACCTCGTCGGTCGAAAAGAACTTGTCGATTGACGACCTGACGCCGCCCTCAGCCTCCATGCGAATCCATATCAAGCCTTTGGCTCCGACCTGCGGACGCTTCACGAAGTCGGTGAGCGCATCTATCTGTTTGCGGGTGTATGCTGCACAGCCCGCAGCGGCGAATCCGACGACGTATTCGGCATCGTCGAATACCGAGAACGAATGTCCGTGCGCAAGGTCTGTGATGTCGGCGAACTCCATTCCGAATCGCAAATCGGGTTTGTCCGAACCGTATTTCTCCATCGCCTCGATCCATGGCATGCGGCGGAACGGCTCGCCGAATTCGATGCCCAAAACATCCTTGAACATGTATTTTGCCCAACGTTCGAAGATTTCGAGAATATCCTCCTGCTCGACGAACGACATTTCGCAGTCGATTTGCGTGAACTCCGGCTGGCGGTCGGCGCGCAGGTCTTCGTCGCGGAAACAGCGTACGATTTGGAAATAGCGGTCGTATCCTGCCACCATGAGCAGTTGTTTGAGTGTCTGCGGCGACTGCGGCAGAGCGTAGAACTGGTTCGGATTCATGCGGCTCGGCACGACGAAGTCGCGTGCGCCCTCGGGCGTCGAACCGACTAAATAAGGCGTTTCGATTTCGAGGAATCCCTCCGCGTCGAGAAAACGGCGTATCGACTGCGCCATTCTGTGCCGCAGAATCATGTTGCGCTGCAACGGGGCGCGGCGAAGGTCGAGATAACGGTATTTCATGCGCAGGTCGTCGCCTCCGTCCGAATGCTCCTCGATAGTGAAAGGCGGCGTCGCCGATTCGTTGAGAATGACTATTGCGTCGGCTGCGACTTCGATGTCGCCGGTCGGCATCTTCGGATTTTTCGACGAACGCTCGACAACGCGCCCTCTCGCCTGAATCACGAATTCGCGGCCGAGCGTTGCGGCGACCGCTTTGGTCTGCTCCGCCGAATGCTCCTCCACCACGATTTGGGTTATGCCGTAACGGTCGCGCAGGTCGATGAATGTCATCGCTCCGAGATTGCGCACTTTTTGCACCCATCCGGCGAGCGTTACATTTTCATTTACGTTTGCGGCTCTGAGTTCGCCGCACGTATGAGTTCTGTACATAATAAGTTATGTTGTTTGTTTCGGTTTTTGTATCTTTGCAACTCACAAAATTAGTAAAAATATGGAAGCAAGCGTGCAAACTGACGAAAAATATATGCGGCTCGCACTAAACGAGGCGCGTTTGGCGTTAAACAACGAAGAGGTTCCTGTCGGGGCGGTTGTCGTGTCGGGGGGCAAGGTGGTCGGTCGCGGGCACAATCTGGTGGAGACACTCGTGGACGTTACGGCGCATGCCGAGATTCAGGCTATAACGGCGGCGGCATCGACTCTCGGCGGCAAGTATCTGACCGATTGTACGATATATGTTACTGTCGAGCCGTGCACGATGTGCGCCGGAGCATTGGCATGGAGTCAGATAGGGCGGATAGTTTATGGCGCGTCCGACCCGAAGCGGGGCTATACGACCGTTTCCGATTCGATTCTGCACCCCAAAACCGTCGTCAGCCGGGGAGTGCTGGCGTCGGAATGCGAGTCCCTGATGAGCGAATTCTTTGCAAAATTGCGGGCTCGATTTTGAAAAATCGATTAAGAATGTTAATTTTGCGAATATTTTAAGATAATATAACCGTTTTCGATTTAACAATAAAAAGGTCTAAAAGTTATGAAACAGTGTTTTTTAATGGTTGCTGCGCTCCTTTCGTTCGGATTGGCATCGGCGCAGACTTCCAACGAAATCGTTACCAAGTACAATGAAGGCGCTGCCGCGATGCAGGCGAAGGATTTCGCCAAGGCTGCGACGCTGTTGGAACAGGTCGTTGTCGAAGGAATGGATTCCGAGGACAACACGGTGCTGAATTGCGTTCAGACATCCAAGAAGTACATTCCGACGTGCTACTACATGTTGGGCGGTCGTGCCATTAAATCGAACAATTACGAGGAGGCTCTCGCCAATTTCTCCAAATCGGCTGAAAAGGCTGAACTCTACGGCGACAATCAGGCTAAAATGAAAGCCAATGCATGGGTTGCCAAGGTATATCTCGTTCAGGGCGGCGAAGCATTCAACAACAAGGACTACGCCAAGGCTGCCGAGGTGTTCGCGAAGGGCTATGCCGCCAATCCGCGCAATACCGAGATGGCTCTCAACCTCGCTATGAGTTACTGCGAGTCGGGCGACTACGAAAAGGGCATGGAGGTTTACCGCAACATCTGCAACATGCCGGCTGAAAAGTATGCCGAGGAGATTGCCAAGGCAAAAGAGAACATGTCGCTTTATACGAATAACGAGGTCGCCAAAATGCAGGCTGCCGGCGACAACGACGGCATCATCGCCATGGCGGAAAAGATGCTCGCATCGGATCCTGCATCGGCTCTGGCGGAGAAGATTCGCATTCAGGCATACAACAACAAGAAGGATTATGCGAAGGTTATCGAACTCGGCGAGACTGCTGCCATGGCACAGACCGACGACGATGACCGCAGCGACGTCTATTTCATTCTCGGTGCCGCTTACAATGCCAAGGAGATGAAGGAGCAGGCTGTCGCCACTCTCAAAAAGGTAACCTCCGGCAACAGCGTCGAGGCTGCCCAAAAGGCTCTTGTCGAACTTACCAAATAATATTTGACGGACTGTCTCGCTCTATGGCTTCGTTGTCGGACATAAGAATAATCGAACTTCCGAAATTTCCGGATAAACGCGGAAATCTGTCGGTCATAGAGCAGATGAAACAGATTCCTTTCGCAATAGAGCGAACATACTGGATTTATGACGTGCCCGGCGGCGAAATGCGCGGCGGGCACGCCTATAAAACCAACCGTGAATTTATCGTCGCTCTGTCGGGGGGATTCGATGTCGTCCTCGACGACGGCCGGGAGCGGCGCGTATTTCCGTTGAACCGTTCATATTACGGCTTGTATGTCCCGAACGGAATATGGCGGGAGATGAATAACTTCTCGACCAACTCGGTCGCACTTGTCCTTGCATCCGAGCCTTATTCTCCGGATGATTACATATTCGATTACGAATATTTCAAAAAATCGTCGTCCGATGAGAGACAGTAGGGTTTACGATTGCTCGATTATCGAGTTCGACAGGCATCATCACGATTCGGGAAATCTTACCGTTGTCGAAAATGACCGCACCATCCCTTTCGCGGTCAGGCGTGTCTATTATCTCTACGATGTGCCGGGCGGAGGAAGCCGGGGCAGTCATGCCCATAAAGATTTGTCGCAGTTGATTGTCGCCGCAAGCGGCAGTTTCTCGATTACGCTGGACGACGGTCGTGTCAGGCGGACATTTCTTCTCAATCGTCCCTATCAGGGGCTGCTGGTGGTGCCCGGAATATGGCGAACGCTCGAAGATTTCTCGTCGGGAGCCATCTGCATGGTGCTCGCTTCCAGCGAATACGAAGAGTCGGACTACATTCGCGATTACGACGAATTTATCGAATACAAAAACAGATGACCAATATACATCCGTCGGCGGACGTGAAGAGTTCGCATATCGGCGACAATACCAACGTATGGCAGTTTTGCGTCGTTATGGGCGGTGCCGTAATCGGTGCGAACTGCAATATCTGCGCCCATGTGCTGATTGAGAACGATGTCGTCGTCGGCGACAACGTAACGGTCAAGTCCGGAGTGCAGTTGTGGGACGGCGTGCGTATCGCCGATGATGTCTTCATCGGTCCCAATGTCGCGTTTACCAACGACATTGTGCCGCGTTCCAAAGTCTACCCCGAACGCTTCGCCGAAACCGTGGTTTGCCGCGGTGCCTCGATAGGGGCCAATGCGACCATTGTCGCCGGCAATACGATAGGCGAGTATGCGCTCGTCGGGGCGGGCAGCGTCGTAACGTGCGATATTCCGCCTCACACGGTTTGGTACGGCAACCCTGCACGGCACCGGGGATATGTTACGTCCGACGGCATACTGCTCGATATGAACATGCGCGACAGGGAGGGGAAACCGCATTCGCTATAATAAAACGTACGATGATAAAATTTCTCGATTTACAGAAGATAACCGAAAAATACGCCGATGAAATCCATGCCGCCGTAGGGCGCGTGATAGATTCCGGCTGGTATCTGCAAGGGGCGGCGAACGAACGGTTCGAATCCGATTATTCGGCATATATCGGCACCCGCTATACGGTCGGGTGCGCCAACGGACTCGATGCGCTCTATCTGATACTGCGTGCGTATATGGAGATGGGGGTTATGCAGGAGGGCGACGAGATAATAGTTCCCGCCAATACGTATATCGCATCCATACTCGCCATTTCGCAGAACGGCCTGAAACCGGTTCTCGTCGAACCCTCTGTCGAAACGTACCAAATCGACGATTCGCTGATAGAAGCGGCCGTTACGCCCCGAACCAAAGGCGTTATGATAGTGCATCTTTACGGACGATGCGCCTATACCGATAAAATCGGCGAAATATGCCGCCGCCGCGGTTTGAAACTTATCGAGGATAATGCACAGGCCCACGGATGTCTGTTCGGCGGTCGCAGGACAGGGTCGCTGGGCGATGCTGCCGGGCACAGTTTCTATCCGGGGAAGAATCTCGGCGCATTGGGCGATGCCGGTGCCGTAACCACCGACGACGAGACCTTGGCGGATACCGTGCGGGCATTGTCCAATTACGGTTCGCATAAAAAATACGTATTCCGTTATTGCGGTCGCAACAGCCGTCTCGACGAGATACAGGCCGCCGTGCTCGGCGTGAAGTTGAAGCATCTGGACGAAGATGTCGCCCTGCGCAGGAGAGTGGCGGAACATTATATGAGCGGCATCCGTAATCCGTTGATTACGACGCCGAAAGTGCCTGACCCCGATTCGCACGCATTTCACATATTCCCCGTTTTGTGTCCGCGCCGCGACGAATTGCAGCGGTATCTGACCGACAACGGCGTGCAAACCATAATCCACTATCCGATTCCTCCCCACAAGCAGGAGTGTTACAGGGAGATGAACGGTCTGTCGCTCCCCGTAACCGAACGTATTCACCGCGAGGAGTTGAGTCTGCCGATGAGCCCGGTGATGACCGATGCGGAGGTTCGCAGGGTCGTGGAACTTGTGAACGATTTTGCATAAACAGATTATACGGTCAGTTATGGAACGGGACAATCCGCTGGTGTCGGTGTGCGTCATAGCGTATAATTCTTCGCGATTCATCATCGAAACCCTGAACAGCATTAAGGCGCAGACCTGCCGCAATATCGAACTGATAGTAGGCGACGACTGTTCGACGGACGATACTGCGGAGGTGTGCCGCCGTTGGATGGAAGAGAATTCGGCGAGATTCGCAAGATGCGAATTATTGACTGCACCCGTAAACCGCGGGGTTTCGTCCAACTGCAATGCCGTCTGTTCGGCAGCCGCCGGTGAGTGGATAAAACTTATTGCGGGCGATGACATGCTGCTGCCCGAATGCATAGAACTCAATCTGGATTTCGTCGCAAGGAATCCCGATGCCCGGGTAGTCTTTTCGCGAGTCGGATTTGTCGGCGACAACGAGAGTATGCGAAATAACATGAATGCGATATTCGGTTTGGGTGCCGAGTTGTTGAAAATGCCGGTTCGCAAACAGTATCACAGACTCATTCGCGGGAACTGTCTGCCTGCCGCATCCGAATTCATAAGTCGCGAAATATTCCTGAAATATCGTTTCGATGAACGGATTCCGTTGCAGGAGGATCATCCGTATTGGATTACACTTACGAAGAGCGGCATAAGACTGTACGGTTTCGATGCTGAAACGGTCGTCTATCGCCTGCATCCTGCAAGTTTGTCGCAACAGCCGAGCCGCCGGTATGCCGAATCGTATTATCGGTGTTTCCGTTATTACGTACTTCCCAATCTGATATGGCGCAGCCCCTTGCACACCTATAAATTGTGGCGTCAGGCATTGCGCGAATTGAAGAAGGCAGAGAATCGATAATGCTAATACGGGCTGCCCGACGATTGCAGGCAGCCCGTATTAGCATAAACCGTTTCCTTCGCCGGTTATTTCAGCACTTTGAATATAAGTTTCTTGACGTGTCCCTGCCCGAGCATCGGCGCATGGGCGTCGTCCGGCATCAGAATGGTGAATTGACCTTCGCGCAGCGTGTAGAATGTCTGCGGCTGGTCGGTGAACAACTGAATGTCGCGCCCGGCATCGAATTCGCACTTCGCCTTTTTGCAGTCTTTGCGTTCCGACCATCCGAACTCCTCCTTGCCGATGCCGCCGACTACGACCTGAATGTCGATATATTTGTCGTGCACTTCGAGCAATGCGTCGTAACGCGGTTTGAGTTCGAGTTCCATTACGTTCACGAATACCTCGTCGCCGAGAATGGCGTGTTTGCCTGCGGCGAGCGTTTTGGTGTTGCAGTTCGCAAGCCAGTCGAATGCGACTTTCAGCCGCGGATTGAGCGAATAGTAGAGTTCTGCGTTCTTGATAGAATCCAAAATCATGATTTCTTCCGTTTATTTATTTTCAATCTTGATATTACGGGGTAGTGGTCGGAGTATTTCGCCGAGTTGTCCGCTTCGTAGGAGATGACCTCTATGTCGGGCGAGACGAGGATGTGGTCGATTTGCAGCATGCGGAAATATCCGTCGAACGTGTAGGCGTATCCGCTGCCCGCCTCGCAGAAAGCATCTTTCATATCTTCCGCTATGCGGTGATAGGAATACGACAGCGGAACGTCGTTGAAATCGCCGCAGACTATCATGTCGTATGGCGACTTGTTCATGAAACTGCGTATCGTATCCGCCTGCACCGCCCGTTTGCAGGTGTTTTCTGCAAGGCGCAGAATTATGCTTTTCAGTTTGTTTTCGCGTTCGTCGTCGAAAATATACTCGTGCTGCTGAATGAACCGAGTGTCTTCCGGACGAATCGACGTCGATTGCAGATGCAGATTTATCACTCTCAACGTGTCTTCTCCGATTTTCAGGTCTGCCCATACCGCATTGTATCGCGGAATGGAGTCGATTTGTCCCTGATGCAGAATGGGACAGCGCGTGAAAATCTCGCACGAATAGTTGTCGTCGCCCGATACGGTGGACTTGTAGTCGCTGCCGAGCGCATCCCACTTGCTGTCATCCTCCCTCAAAAACTCTTGCAGACAGATTATGTCGGGGCGCATCTTTACGATGTAATCCACGAGTTCGGTTTTGTTGCCGTTGGCGACATTGTACGATACGATTTTCGTAAAGTTGCGCTCGACATATTTCGTATCGTAACGGCGCGTGAAGTCGATTTTGTAATAGAGCGGCAAATATATCGTGCCGATAAGGACGAATACGGATGCGAATACGACGAACCGCCATTTCCAGCGAACGACCCAATAGAGAGCCGATGCGGTTTCGAGAATGTATATTATCGGTGCGCACAGCGTTAGGGTCGGCAATATCCACATCTTATTAGGGTCGATGTATTGCATGGTTATGACAAGCGCTGTTGCGCATGCCGACAATAACGTGATTATCGCCATAACCGCATCCGCCAGTATCAGCCATACCGATTTGCCGCTTTTTTTCGCCCGCCCCTTTTTTCGCCGGCTCAAACCGTTGTTGTAGAACTCTGCCATATCGTCGTTTTGCGGAAATCTGTTAGAAAAAGATTTTGCCCCGCCGTTTCCAGTAGTAGAGCAGTGCGAGCCCCCACAGCATTCCGCCGATATGGGCGAAGTGGGCTACGCTCGCATCCCGACCGCTCCACCCGAGATATAGTTCGAGTATCGCATATCCTATGACGAACCATTTCGCTTTGACAGGCATCGGAATGGGGAACAGGATGAGTATTTCGTTCGGGTGCATCACTCCGAATGCGAGCAGAAGACCCATCACCGCGCCCGATGCGCCGAGCAGCGTGAAATAAGTTTCGCCCGTGAGCCATGCGACGCACATTTGCAGTATCGCCGCACCGATTCCGCATACCATGTAGTATGTCAGAAACCGCTTCGACCCGAGTTCGTATTCGAGCGTCCGACCGAACATCCACAATGCGAACATGTTGAAGAACAGATGCCCGAATCCTCCGTGCAGGAACATGTATGTTATGAACTGGTAGGAGTGGTAGTTGGGGCTGCCTATCCAGAAGAGTTGGCAGTAGGTTCCCATCAGCATGTTGAACCGCGGAATGAGTGCCGTCGCCAAAAATACGAGCGTATTTATTATAATAAGATTCTTTACTACCGGTGGTGTTCGGAAATACGGATTCATCATATCGTGCTTTTTTCTGTTTCTAATCCAGTTTAGATTTTATCTCGTCCATCGTCAGTTCCGCCGTTATCGGTTTGCCCGACGGCGAGTAATTTGCATTCGACGATGCGAACAACTGCCCGATGAGCATCTGTGCATCGGACTGCGCATAAGCAATTTTCGCGCCTGCGGCATTGCGGGCGAGTGCCGCGGCAAGCCGTTCGCGCCGGGCATCTTCCGCCGTCTGCTGTGTGCGCAGCGCGGTTATCATTTCGTAAATCAGTTCGTCCGTGCGTTCGGCTGTCGTGTCGGCTGGAATGCCGCGCACTTCGACCGTGCAGTCGCCCATGAATTCGATGTCGAATCCGAGTGCCGCGAAATCGACCGCATACTCCTCCATGGTCGCATATTCGTCGTTGGCGACTATCAGTTTCTCCGGGAACAGCAACTGTTGCGATACCGCCGAACCGTGTCGGAGCATCGACAGATATGTATCGTACAATATCCGTTCGCGAATCCTTGCGAGGTCTGCTATCATGGGTCTGCCGTCGGCGGTGAACATGGCGTAATGTTTGCCGAAACATACGGCATCGGAAATCGTATGTTCCGTGTCTCCGAACTCGATAAGCCGCTCGGCGTCGTCGCCCGATTCGATGTATTCGAATTCGTCGTCGCTGCCGCCTGCCGCCGACGGGATATCGAAATCGCCGTTTGCCGACGTATATCCCGATACCGGAGCGAATTCCGTGTCCGGCTCCTGTGTGCGAGCCCCGGAACCTATCGAAAAATCGTCCGGCGAAACGTCTCTCAGAAACGGATTGTAATTTTCCCGGGTCGTCGCGCGAGGCTCGCCGTAAACTATGCCGTGAGTGGCGACAGGAATATCAATCGCGCTCTCGTTGTCGAAATCGAGCATCGGCACCGCTCCCGTTTTGGCGAGCGTTTCGCGGACTGCGGCGTTGAGAATCTGCCATACCGCTTCCGCATCGGCGAATTTGACTTCGGTTTTCTTGGCGTGCACATTGACATCGACACGTTCGGCATCGACCGTAATGTAGATGAAGAACGAAGGCATCGCCCCGTCCGGTATCAGTTTGTCGTATGCCTTGATTACCGCCTTGTTGAGGTATTGCGATTTGAAGTAGCGACCGTTCACGAACATGTACTGTTCGCCGCCGCGCAGTTTGGCTGCCGACGGCTTGCCGATGAACCCGCCGATTTCGGCTATCGTGGTTTCCACTCCGACTTCCAGCAGATTGTTCTTTACCGAACCGCCCATTACGCCGACGATGCGTTCCGCCAGATTCGATTGCGGCAGCATGAAAATCGGCGATTCGTTGTTGTACAGTTGCAGTTCGACCTCGGGATGACAGAGGGCGACGCGGCGGAATTCGTTCTTTATTCCGGCTGCGAGTTTCGATTCGTTGTTGTCGATGAACTTTCGGCGGGCGGGAGTGTTGTAGAATATGTTGCGCACCAGAAACTGCGAACCGACCGGCGTCGCTGCCGGCGTTTGCGATACGAACTCCCCGCCGTTCACGACCGTTCGGGTCCCCACCTCGGCATCCGCCTGACGGGTGAGCAGTTCGACCTGCGAAACCGCCGCTATCGAAGCCAACGCCTCGCCCCTGAATCCGAACGTGTGGAGTGCGTAGATGTCGTCCAGCGTCGCAATCTTGCTCGTCGCATGGCACTCGAAAGCCATGCGGGCGTCGGTCGGCGACATTCCGCAGCCGTCGTCCACAATCTGTATCAGGTCGCGTCCTCCGTTCCGGAAATTGACCTTGACGCACGATGCGCCCGCATCGATGGCGTTTTCCAGCATCTCCTTGACGGCTGATGACGGCGACTCGACGACCTCTCCCGCCTTGATTTGATTGGCGACGATTTCGGGAAGTAGTTTGATGCGATCTGCCATTATTCCTCCTTGTAGTCGTTCGGTACGACAGTTATCGGTGCATATGGGTTGAATTCCTCCTCTTGTGCCTGCACGGCTTTCTCCGGCGTCGATTCCGCGGTCGAGAATGCCTCGACTATGCGCGGATAAAGCATATAGACGAACGCGAGCAGCAGCGCAACGCCGGCGATGATGACGACGGGCGACGTGCTGTGCCGTTCCGACTGCTGCGCACGCCGGGCGGCACGCGCTTCGCGCTGCGTGCGGATGTATTGTCCGACCTCGTACTCTTTTCCGCTGTCCTCCGAACTTTCGCCGCACAGTTCGCGGCGGCGTCTGTCGCGGCGTTCCTTCTCGGGGTCAAAATATCGCGGAGCGTACTTGAACTCGTTCGCCTTGCGTTTGTATGGAGTGAACCAACCCATATTCTATCGGTTTTTATCTGAAAAAGTTCTTCATTCGTTCGAAGATATTCTGATTCTCGACTTTTTCGGCGCGTCGGAAATCGGGCATCGAAGCGAGCCGTTCGACGAGTTTCTTCTCCTCCGACGTAAGCGAAGTCGGAATCGTAATATCCACCACAATCAGTATGTCTCCGCGACCGTAGCCGTTCACCGACGGCAATCCTTTGCCGCGCAGACGCAGAACCTTGCCGGCATGAGTTCCGGGCGCGATTTTGATTTTCGCCTTCCCTTCGATTGTCGGCACCTCGATTTCGCCGCCGAGCATAGCCATCGTAACGGTTATGTTCAGATTGTGAATCAAATCGTCCCCGTCGCGCATCAGTTGAGGGTCGCGCCCCTCCTCGATAACGACGAGCAGGTCGCCGTTCACTCCGCCGTGGCGGGCTGCATTGCCTTTGCCCGATACGGTGAGTGCCATTCCTTCGCCTACGCCGGCAGGAATGTTGATTTCGATGATTTCGCTGCCCTTGACGATTCCTTCGCCGCCGCACTTGTCGCACTTGTCGGTGATGATTTTGCCTTCGCCGCCGCACACGGGACATACGCCCTGAGTCTGCATGCGTCCGAAGAATGTGTTTTCGACACGGGTTACGACACCCGTACCGTTGCAGTTCGAACATGTCTTGTATGACGACGAATCCTTGGCACCCGAGCCGCCGCACTTGTCGCATACGATATATTTGTTCACTTTCAGTTTCTTCGTCGTGCCGTTCGCTATCTCGGCAAGCGTCAGTTTCACCTTTACGCGAATATCCGAACCGCGATTGACCTGATGCCCGCCCGAACTGCGACCGCCGCCGAATCCGCCGAAATGACCTCCGAAAATGTCGCCGAACTGCGAGAAGATATCCTCCATCGAGAATCCTCCCGAACCGCCGAATCCGCCGAATCCGCCTCCTGCCGCTCCGCCGTTCATGCCTGCATGCCCGAATCTGTCGTAGCGTGCACGCTTGTCCGGATTCGACAGCACGTCGTACGCTTCGGCCGCCTCCTTGAATTTCTCCTCCGCCTCCTTGTCGCCCGGATTTTTGTCCGGATGATACTTGATGGCGGCTTTGCGGTATGCCTTCTTTATTTCGTCGGCATTGGCGTTCTTTTCGACGCCCAACACCTCGTAGTAGTCTCTTTTCTCTGCCATGACACTATTCTCCCACAACTACTTTCGCAAAACGCAGCACTTTGTCTCCCAACATGTATCCGCGTTGTACGACATCGATTACCTTGCCCTTTTTATCCTCTCCCGCTGCGAATTTCGCTACCGCTTCATGAATGTCGGGGTCGAAATCCGCTCCGACGGCCTCGATTTCGGTAACGTTCTTCTGCCGCAGAGTATCGATGAACTTTTGTCTGACGAGTTTCTCCCCTTCGCGAAGAGCGTTTATGTCGTCGCTCTTTTCCGATGCCTCGGCAGCCCGCATGACGTCGTCCAGAACCGGAAGCATCGCCTTCAATACGTCGCTGCCGCCGCTTTGTATCAAATCCATCTTCTCGCGCAGCGTGCGTTTGCGGAAATTGTCGAATTCGGCTTGCAGGCGGATATATTTGTCGCGCCATATTTCGGCTTCGTTTTCGTCCGGCTTCTCCGCACTCTTCTCAGCGGCATCGCCGGCGCAGGTTCCGGAATCTGCCACGCTGTCAGATGCATCGTCCGCCGATTCTGTCATATTGTCATGCGCCGAAGCGGTGTCCGACGCCCTCCCTTCGCCGCCGTCGAACTCCTCGTCGCAGTTAATCTCTTGATTGTAAGCACTCTCTTTTTTCATATCCGATTTTTTGTATTATTCTCTTTTATATGGTTGCGCAAAACATGTACCGAATTGCGAACGTGCCGCCGGTCAGAACAGGTTGTCGTACATCGACTGGCTCTTGTCGTATTTCAAATCGGCAAGCGACGATGCCTTGACTCCGATATTGAAACTCCAACTGCGGTGCGTGCCGAACGGAATCCATACGAACGACATCTGCCAGCAGTGCAAATCCCGGGTAATGGATATCGAAGTCGTCGTCAGTTTCTTGTTCTGTATGTCGAAGCCGGTGGTAACCGTGATGCCGGTTTTGGGCGTAATATTGACGCTGCCGTTGATGCCGATGGTCTGCGTAACGTTCTTGCGGTAGCCGGTCGTGCCGTTATTGACGTACTGTATGCCGTAACTTATGACATAGTTGAATCCGAGGTTCCACGGTATCGAGAAGTCGTAATATCCCGCCGCCATGTAACGCCGCCGCAATACCGGGTCCATAAGTCCGTAAGGGTCGGAGTACGGATTGAAATACTCCGGCGGAATGGTGTTGATGTCGTTCATCGCCGATTCCGACTTGTTCTGCCGCGACTTGAAAGTGTAACCGAAACTCCACCCCGTATTGACTATACGACCCGGAAGTCCGCGGCGAATCATCAGTTTGTTGTATCGAACGCCCTGCGGCGAAACCTCGTACGGGTCGAGCGTCGCCGAGAGGTTGATGCCGAAATTGCCGTAAATCGTCGTTCGGAACGAAATCGGCAGGTTGGACAGCCGCATCGAGTCGGCGAGGAAGTTGTACGAACCGCTGATTTTCAACTCGTCGATGAGTTTAATCTTCTTGACGCCCGTCGAATCGCGCTTGCTGAGCACCTTCATTTCGAGCGTCTGACCGAGCGAGAATGTCAGCGATGCGCTCTGTCCCGAACCCGGAACGCCGTAAGCGTTGTCGGCATACGGCGAGTAAATGTTGTAGCCGCCGAGCGAATCCGCCTGAACGGTTTTGTAGAATCCGTATTTCTGCTTTCCGAAGTTGGGCGCGTAGGAGAAGCCGACGGACGGCGAAATCGTATGACGGATAGCCTGCACCTTGCTGGTCTTCTTCTTGAACTGCCACATTCCGTATATCGTGGTGCTCATGTTGATTGACGCGCTGTAATTGTATATGCGGTAGAATCCGTATTCGGGGTCGAGTTTTTCGATTCGGTTCAATTCCGGATTCCACTCCTGCATCTGACGCTTGAAGTACCAGCGTTCGGTGTAGTTGAACTGCGGAGTGATGTTTATGTAGTTGAACAGCGAGAATTGCGCCGATACGGGCAGCGAGTGCTCGATACCGTTGCGCATGTTTTTCAGGGTCTCTTTGGTGAAGAGTTTGTCTTCGGTCGCCGTTACCGAGTTGGTGAGTTTGCCGGTGTAGGTGAACGAAATCTTTTCGTACCAGCGTTGTTTGCCGACAGCCTCCTTGCGTTTGAAAGGATATATTCGCGAGACGTTGAATACGACGGTCGGCAGCGTCAGCGATATGGCGCGTGTCTGCGAGTTCTGCGATACCGCCATATTCATCGACAGCGAGAACGGAGTGCCCGCCCAACTTTTCGAATAGGATATCGACGAGTTGGTTTGTGTCGAGAGAATGTCGTTGAGCGTCGTGGCCGAATACTTGCTGTAACCGCTCGACGAGAGGTTCACCGATGCCGAGAATGTCGAGCCCGGATTGGCTTTCGGGTCTTGCGAGTGCGTCCACATGAACTTGAAGTTGTTCTGCTTTATGTAGTCGGGTTCGCCCTTGTCGCCCGTTTTGACGCTCGAAAAGTCGAAGGTCAGGTTTCCGGAGAACTTGTAGCGTTTGTTGTATCGGGACGATGCCGACACCTCCCACGAACCGAGCGTATAGATGCCGCCCTGAATGGCAAGATCCATGTGCTGCCCGAGTATGAAGTAGTAACCCAGACCGCGCAGGAAGAATCCTCGTGCGCCGTCCTCGCCGTAGGACGGCATGAGCAGTCCCGATTTGGGACCGAGATTGATAGGGAAGAATCCTTCGGGTATGCCGAGGAAATATATCGGCACGTCCTCCATGACGAGATATGCCGGACCGGTGATGATTTTCTTCCCGGGGATGACTTTCGCTTTTGTCATCGCCAGATAGAAATGGGGGTTGTCGGTATGGTCGCAGGTCGTATATTTTCCCGACTGGATGTTCACGGTGTTGTCCTCCATCTTCTTGATTTTGCCGCCGACTAACCAGCCGTCGCCCTCCTGCGTCGCCACTCCCCGAATCAATGCCTTTTTGGAGCCGAAATTATAGGTTATGGTGTCCATCGTGTACGACGACCCTCCGTCGGTGAACACGGGGTGCGTATTCACCGCCTTGCCGTCCACCGAATCGGGCTTGCCGTAGGCATAAACCTCTTTCGTGTTCATGTCGATTTGCATGAAGTCCGCTTGCAGCGACTTGTTTTCGTACTTTACGTCGCCCTTGTTGTAGATATACACTTTTTTGTTCACTACATCGTAGACGAGCGAGTCGGAGTTCTTGCCGTCGATTATCTGGTCGAGCGCGCCGCTGCTTCCCTTCCGTGCCGTGTCCTGCACCGGTCGGGTCAGCGAGTCGGCTGAATTTACGGCTGTCGAATCGGGCTTCGCGATTCGTTCGACGGAATCCGCAGGCTGCATTATTCGCCCTGCCGGTTCGTTCGCGTCATTCTGCCGCCGCCGCGAACGTCTGTTTTCGCGAATCGCCCGAACCGACGAAGTGTCGGGTTTCGGCGTACTCGCCGCAACCGAGTCCTGCGCTCCGGTGCGGTAGGATGCAGCGTCTTCGGCGAGACGTTTGGGCGACGCTACGCCGAACACCATCTGCGCGACGGCTACCGCAACTAACGTGGAGAGGATGTATTTTAACCTAAAATGTTTCAAAAATTCAATAATTTTTCGTACCTTTGCCGACACGTCGGCAAAAACGCAAAAACCTGCATACGCGTATGCACGAATGCGTTTTTCAGCGCGTAAAGATAATTAAAAAAAGTCTACATATCAAATTTTACGGTTGCTTTGAGCCCATGCGCAGGAGTGTTTTTTATTTGGTCGCTGTTATGTTCCTTGCACTTTCATCGAACGCGGTTTTCGGTGAAAATGTTGCGCAGGGCGTACGCGTTGTCGTAATCGATGCCGGGCACGGCGGACCCAAGTTCCCGGGCGCGCGCTATGGCGGCATAAGCGAAAAAAACATCAACTTGCAGGTCGCCTTGAAGTTGGGCGCACTCATAGAGCGCAACATGCCGGAGGTGAAAGTCATCTATACGCGCAAGGTCGAGAAGCAGTTTTCGTCGGTTCTGACCGACGATTTGCAGGCTCGCGCCGACATCGCCAACAAAGCCGACGGCGATTTGTTCATATCGATTCATGCCAATGCCGCCCGCGATTCGAGGGTGCGCGGTGTCGAAACCCTGATTATGGGCGAGAGCCCTATGGAGACGCGGGTGAACGAAAATATCCTTTTTGCCAACAACAAGGACGAGTTCCTCGACATGTCCGACCAAAAGACGGCGGCGATAGTGAGAGCCTATATCCAGAATCTGCAATTCACCTATGGCGAGTACAGCGAGATGATGGCGCGATTGGTGCAGAAACATTACGCGAAACTCGGCAAGATTAACCGCGGTGTCCGCAAACAGCCGCTCAAAGTGCTGTATGCCACCGATATGCCGAGCGTGCTTACGGAAATAGGGTTTATGTCCAACCCGCAGGAGTTGAAATACATCACATCCGAAAAGGGACAGAACGAAATTGCCGCCGCACTCTTCGGCGCGGTTAAGGATTATGCCGCGTATGTCCGCAAATCCCTGCTCGTCGATTCGTCGTCGGAGACATCCGAACCGACCGCCGATGCGGGTTCATCGGATGTGAAGCCTGAGCAGACGGGCGACGAAAAGCCCGCTCCGAAATCGCCGGATGCCGGCGTCAGGTCCTATTCGGTTCAGATAATGGCGAGTGCCGGCAGGTTGAAGACGGGCGACGCCCGGTTCGGGGCTTATCGCGGCAAAGTGAGGGAATATCGCGCGGGAGGCAGATTCCCGTACAAATATTGCGTAGGCGAATATCCCGACCGTGAATCGGCGCAAAAGGCTCTGAAATCGGTGCGCCGGACATTCCCGACCGCATTCGTCGTCGCCGTCGAGGCGGGAGCGATAGTTACAGGCAAATGAAGATAAACGAATTATAATCGAAATGAAAAAAGAGGTTAAAATCGGAATTTATGCGGTAGTCATATTGTTGTGCGCATGGGCTGGCATCCGTTTTTTGAGCGGAGTGGACGTTTTCGGCCGCCATGCGGTTTACTACGCGCGTTACGAACAGGTGAACGGGGTTCAGAATGCTGCCGCCGTGATGATTCGCGGCGTCAAAATAGGCAAGGTGTCCGAGATTCGCGTCTCGCCCGACAATCCGACGAGCGTCGAGGTCGTGCTGTCGATTCCGCGCGCGTACCGACTGCCGGTCGATTCCGAAGCGAAAATATTCAGCACGAGCATTATGGGCAGCAAGGCGATAGAGATTGTGCTCGGCTCGTCGCCGGAGATACTCGAAAGCGGCTCGGTCATCAATTCGGGGTATACCAAAGACCTCATGGCTGTCGCCGATTCGGAACTCGATTATTATAAGGACAAGATAACGACGCTGGTCGAAAACTTCAACACCACGTTGAAAAACCTGAATGCGCTGGTGGATAACAACAACAAATCCATATCCGAAGCCTTGTCCCATCTCAATTCGATTGCCGCCGGACTCGACGGTGCGATAGGCAGGGACAAACAGCAGTTGTCGGACATCGTAACGAGTATCGACAAATTCACAAGGACGTTGAGCGACAACAGCGCACGCATCGACAGCATAATGACCGACGTCGATTCCATAACCTCCGGACTCGCCGAACGGAACATCGGTGCTTCGCTCGGCGAGAGCCTTGCCGAACTCAATTCGGTGCTTGCCAAAATCAACGGCGGCGAAGGTACGGTCGGACGGCTGATGTGCGACGAGAGTCTTTACGCAAATCTCGAACAGGCTTCCGCCAACCTTTCGGCTCTGCTCGCCGATTTGAAAGAGCATCCGAAACGTTATGTCCACTTCTCGTTGTTCGGAGCGAAGGACGAGACTGACAGGCAGAATGCGAAAGCGGCGAGAAAGGAGGCGAAAGCGCAGAAGAAACTCGTCAAATCCGATGCCGTGCAGAATCGGTAAACCTGTTTCGGAGCCGAAAACGCTTCGTTTTTACATAGACTATGATTTATCCCGATAATTTCGAGCAGAAGATAGGGTTCGACTCCGTGCGCGAACAGTGCAGGGCATATTGTACCATGCGCCGCGCGAGTGCCATGCTCGACGAGGAGCGTTTTTCGACCTCGCGCAAGACCATCGGACGCCGCCAGTCGCTCGCCGACGAGATGCGCCGAATGCTGACGATGGAGAGCGATGCTCCGACGCAGGAGTTTTTCGACATCGACGATATCGTCGATAAGGTGCGCGTCGAGGGGACATTCCTCGATACCGCGGAGGTCGTGCGGCTCGGTTCGACGCTTTCGTCCGTCGCCTCGACCGTCGATTTCGTCCGAAGCCGCGAGCCGGGGCTCTATCCGCGAATGAACGAGTTGTGCGAGGGCGTCGAATCGCTTTCGCATATCGTGCGCGAAATTGACAGAATCGTGGACGAATTCGGCGGCGTGCGCGATTCGGCATCGCCCGACCTTGCGGCGGTGCGCCGCGAAATCCGTTCACGCGAGGGGCAGGTGTCGAAGCGTCTGCAATCGGTTTTGCAGGCGGCTAAGAGTGCGGGCATCGTCGAAACCGATGCCGTCATCTCGATTCGCGACGGACGGGCCGTGATTCCGGTTTCGGCGTCGAACAAACGCAAACTGCAAGGCTTCATACACGACGAATCGGCGACGGGAAAGACCTTCTATGTCGAGCCTGTCGAGGTCGTCGAACTCAACAACGAATTGCGCGAGTTGGAGTACGCCGAACGCCGCGAGGTGGTTCGCGTTCTTACGGCATTTACCGATACCGTAAGGCTCGATGTCGAGTCGCTGGCTCGTGCCGGGGAGTATATCGCGACGGTCGATATGATTCGCTCCAAGGCGCGTTGGGCTGTGGAGAACGGCGCGGCGATGCCGATAATCTCCGCCGATTCGACTTTGCGCCTCATTGCCGCCCGACATCCGCTGCTCGCACAGAATCTGCGCCGCAGCAGCCGCGAAATAGTTCCGCTCGATGCGACGCTCGACGAACGCAGCAGAATACTCGTGATTTCCGGACCCAATGCGGGCGGAAAATCGGTGTGCCTTAAAACGTTCGGTCTTATCCAGTATATGTTCCAGTGCGGATTTCCGGTTACGGTCTCCGAGAACAGCGAACTGCCCGTATTCCGCAGCATATACATAGATATCGGCGACCAGCAGTCTATCGAGAACGACCTTTCGACCTACTCTTCGCACCTGCTCAACATGAAGGCTATGCTTGCCGGTGCCGATGCCGCCACGCTCGTTTTGATTGACGAATTCGGTTCGGGCACCGAACCCGTCATAGGCGCGGCGATTGCGGAATCGATTCTCGAACGGCTCGTGGCGAGCCGGGCGTTCGGGGTCGTTACGACCCACTATTCCAACATCAAGTATTTCGCATCCAATACCGACGGTGTCGCCAACGGAGCGATGATGTTCGACGTTCAGAACATCCGCCCTCTTTTCCGGCTCGAAACCGGCAAGCCGGGCAGTTCGTTCGCAATCGAGATAGCCCGCAAAATCGGGTTGCCGGAGGATATAATCGCTTCGGCGAAAGAGAAGGCGGGGTCGGAGCATATCGACATCGAGAGGCAGTTGCGCGAAATCGCCCGCGACAAACGCTACTGGGAGCAGAAGCGCGAACGCATCCGCCTGACCGACCGCAAGGTCGAGGAGTTGGAGCGCAACTACAACGAGCAACTTTCGCGTATCCGCGAGGAGCGCAATGCGATAATCCGCGAGGCGAAGGAGAAGGCGAAGGAACTTATCGCCGAGGCGAACAAACAGATAGAATCGACCATAAAAAGCATTCGCGAGTCGCAGGCGGAGCGCGAGCAGACCCGCTTGGCGCGCAAGGAGTTCAACGAATTCCGCGACAGCGTCGAGAATGCCGATAGCGACATGCACGGGAACGACGAGCGTTTGGAACGCGAAATGGCGCGTTTGGAGCGTCGCCGCCAGCGTCGCGACGAACGCCGGGCTGCGCGGACGTCCGTTCCGTCGGTGGAGACGGCTGCCGGGGTCGAAAAGCCGCTGCCGCTCGTCGAGGGGGCGAAGGTGCGTCTGACGGGGCAGGACGGCGTGGGGGTGGTGCAATCTATTCGCGGAAAGAGAGCGCGGGTGGCATTCGGGCAAATCCTGACGACTGTCGATGTTTCGCGTCTCGAAACGATTTCGTCGGCTGAATACAGGCGTGCCACCCGTCCTGAAACTCCGCGGACGGTCATTTCGTCCGACATTTCGCAGCGGCGGCTGAATTTCCGCAGTTCCATCGATATTCGCGGCGAACGTGTCGCCGACGCGCTCGAAAAGGTGCAGGCTCTCGTGGACGATGCCCTCATGGTCGGCGTCGGCAGCGTAACCATCCTGCACGGCAAGGGTACGGGCGCGCTGAAAGAGGAGGTGCGCAAGTTTTTGCGGGCTATGCCGGAGGTCGAGAGCGCCGTGGACGATCACCCCGACCGCGGCGGTTCGGGAATCACTGTCGTAACATTCGGAATCTGAATCTAACAGTTGTTTGCAATGAATTATCTTTTATCTGAAATATCAAGAATATGCGGCGGCGAATTCCGCGGCATCGACCGCACGGTGCGGTCGGTGGCGACCGACAGCCGCAGTTATGCGACGGACGTCGGCGCGATATTCGTCGCCATAAACGGCGTCAATCACGATGCGCACGAGTACCTCCGCACGATGTACGACCGCGGAGTGAGGGCGTTCATGGTCGAACGCGACTGCGACCTGCCGTCGGATTGCGGCGTCGTCCGGGTCGCCGATTCGCTTGCGGCATTGCAGGCTCTTGCGGCGCACCGGCGGGCGCACTATCGCGGTACGGTCGTCGCCGTAGGAGGCTCGAACGGCAAAACCGTGGTCAAGGAGTGGATTGCCCAGTGCGTTCCTGCCGGGGTGCGTCTGTTCCGTTCGCCGCGCAGTTACAATTCGCAGTTGGGCGTCGCCCTGTCGCTGCTCATGATGGGCGACGATGCAGATGCGGCAGTGATAGAAGCCGGCATATCGCAATGCGGCGAGATGGAGCGTCTGGAACGGATGATACGTCCCGATATCGTGCTGTTCACTTCGATAGGCGATGCGCATCAGGAGAATTTCGAGTCGCTCGACCGCAAGATTGCCGAGAAACTCGTTCTCGCCCGTTCGGCGCGTACCGTGATATACCATTCGGCATACCCTGAACTTTCGGCTGCGATTCGTGCCGCATATGCCGACCGCACTCTCGCGGATGCCGCCGGGATGCCGGTTCCGACCATGCCCGATGCGGCTTCGGCGCGCAATGCGCAAATCGTCGCCGCGCTTTTCAGCGCGATGGGCTGGACTGCACCCGATTTCGCGTCGCTGCAACCGGTTGCGATGCGTTTGGAGGTCAAGCAGGGCGTGAACGAGTCGATAATCATCGACGACACCTATAACTCCGACATCAATTCGTTGAGCATCGCTCTCGACTGTCTGCGTTCGACTGCGTACGGACGTCGTACGGTGCTCGTACTGTCCGATATTCTTCAAAGCGGATTGTCCGGCGAAACCCTGTATGCGCAGGTCGCTGCGATGGTCGCCGAAGCATCGGTCGGACTGTTCGTCGGAGTTGGCGAACGGATATCCGAATATCGCTCGATGTTCGCTCCGGGCAGCCGTTTTTATGCCTCGACCGAAGAGTTGCTCGCACGTATCGGCGAAATCGACATCGCCGGTGCCGCCGTGCTGATAAAGGGCAACCGTGCATGCGCATTCGAGCGCATATCCCACCGGCTGGAACTCAAATGCCATACGACTGTGCTGGAAGTCAATCTTCAAGCGATGGCTCGCAATATCAACTATTTCCGCGAACGCATGCACCCCGGCGCGGGACTCGTGGCGATGGTCAAGGCGTCGGGATACGGTTCGGGCGATGCCGAAGTCGCCCGCATGTTGCAGAAACAGGGGGCGGACTATCTCGCCGTGGCGTTCGCCGACGAGGGCGTCGTGTTGCGCGAAAGCGGCATCACGATGCCGATTGTGGTACTGAATGCCGACGATGCCAGTTTCGACGTCATGGTCGCCCATTCGCTCGAACCCGAGATTTACAGCGAACGTTCGCTTGCGGCATTCGTCCGCGAGGTCGAAAGCGCGGGCGGCAGAGAGTACCCGATACATGTCAAGTTCGATACGGGAATGCACCGTCTCGGCTTTTCGGAGCGTGAAATCGGGCATTTGCTCGATTTGATAGACGGCTGCGGCGATACGGTTCGCGTCGCATCGGTGTTCACGCATTTGTGCGTTGCCGACGACCCGTCGCAGGATGACTTTACGCGTCTGCAACTCGCCCGTTTCGAGCGGATGAGCAGCGCCGTGGTCGGACATCTGCCATATCGGGTGCTGCGCCATGCCGAGGCCTCGGCGGCTATCGTGCGTTTCCCCGATTCGCAATACGACATGTGCCGTCTCGGCATAGGGATGTACGGCTTCGGTTACGAACATAACGACAGCCTCGAAATGGTTTCGACATTGCGGACGCGAATCGTTCAGATTCACGAAATAGACAGCGGCGAGACGGTCGGTTACGGTCGTGCGCAGACGCTCTCGCGCCGCAGCCTCGTAGCGACGATTCCGGTCGGTTATGCCGACGGGCTCGACCGTCATTTGGGGTGCGGCGGCTGGTCGATGCTCGTTCACGGCGAGCCGGCACCGACGGTAGGCCGTATCTGTATGGACAGTTGCATGATAGACGTTACCGATATCGAGGGGGTTGCCGAGGGCGACGAGGTCGTCATCTTCTCGCCCCGCCGCGGAAATACGCCCGAGGATATGGCACGCAAACTCGAAACTATTCCGTATGAGATACTTACGTCTGTGTCAAAACGTGTCAAAAGAGTGTATATCAACGAGTAAGCCATGAAAGCGGGAACGTTGTACCTTATCCCTTGTCCGATTGCCGAAGATACTGTGCCGTATGCGGTTACGCCTGAATCGAACCGTGCGGTAATCGATTCTCTCGACTACTTCATAGTCGAAAACATCCGTTCCGCCCGCCGTTTTCTCTCGAAAGCGGGCGTTGCGCGTCCGATAGACGAACTCGAATTCGTCGAACTCGACGAACATACTGCTGCCGGAGCATCGGTCGAACGCATGGTGGAGCCCATTGTGCGCGGTCGCAGTGCGGGTGTGATTTCCGAGGCGGGAGTGCCTGCGGTGGCCGACCCCGGGCAGGCGGTCGTCGAACTATGCCACAAACGCGGCATAAGGGTAGTGCCGCTGGTCGGTCCGTCGTCGATAATCATGGCGGTAATGGCTTCGGGCTTGAACGGACAGTCGTTCGCATTCAACGGCTATCTGCCTGTCAAGGAGCCCGACCGTTCGCGCGCCGTAAAGCGTTTCGAGTCGCGAGCGATTGCCGAACATCAGTCGCAGGCATTCATCGAAGCCCCATATCGCAATGTGAAACTCGCCGAACAGATTCTCCGCGTATGTGCGGCTGAAACCCGTTTGTGCATCGCATGCGACATCACGTCGGCGTCGGAGTTCATCCGCACCGCCACGGTCGGCGAGTGGCGCAGGTCGGGAATCCCCGATATTCAGAAGCGACCGACGATTTTCGTTATCGGACGTTAGACGCACTCTCTCTCGGGTGGCGTTTTTTGCACCGCTGCCCCCTTAATCGTCGTAGTCGTAAAGCAGTTCGAAATCGTCTATCCACATTATCGAATCCGAACTGCCGACGAAGTAGTCGCCGTAGCGCGAACTCGTGCAGACGATGACGATATGCGTCGGAATTCGGTCGAACGTGCGGTATTCGAGCGGGATTTCGAACTGGAACCAGTCGCACGACGCATCGAAGCGCAACTCTCCGTATGCTATTATGCCTTTGTCGTTCGAGGTGAAGAATGTCGCTTCGTTGCGCGTATCGATAAGTATCGGACTCGTCGGAGTGCCTCCGTAGACGTTGTAATCCCAGTCTCCGAGGGCGATGTATATCACTCCTTCGTCGTTGTCGCCCGTCGTCGGCGTCTTGCCGTTCGTTCCGCCGTTGGGAACGCAGTTGATGACGCCCAACTGATATTTGACCCACCCTTTGAGCGATGTCGGACGCAGCGTGTACGGACGTCCGAACCGAACCAGTCCGTTGGTGCCGACCACTCCTGCGAAATCGCCTGCGAAACAGTTGCCGGCAGCGAACTTGCCGATACCCATGATGCTCGCTTTTTGCGACCACAACTGTGCGCATTTGCCCGTCGCGCCCTCGTGCATGGTTCCGCTGAACGGGGTGGTTATGTTGATTCCGGTAACTTTCGAGCCGGGATTTCCGGTTCCCCACCAAGCCTCGTCGATAGACGTGTAAGGGTAGTAGGTGTCGTCCGTAATCGACCACTCTTCGAAACTTGCATTCGGCAGCGGGAACAGCGGTCCCGTGGTCGCGGTGAAGATTGTCGATTCCTTTTCACCGTCCTTGGAGACGGCATATCCTATGACTTCGTATTCGGTTTCGGGTTTCAGATGGCGCAATGTCGCTTCGATAGTGCCTCCTGTCGAGGTATACCAGCCGCTCTCTGCCTCCGTCCATTCCGAAGCCCCTTTCTCCCTGTAACGGAATCCGGTTTGCGCTCCGTCCACTCCGGTTCCTTTCAGCCAAATCACCTCCGAACCTGCGACGATGCGTGTTATGTCGATGTCGATTTCCTTAGGTTCGACCGTAAGCCGCCATATTTCGCGGCGTCCGAAACATTCGACCATAGCCGTCAGAGTGCGGTCTGCATTGTCGAAATCGCGCAAAGAGGAGGCATCCGGATAGTCGTATTCGGGTTTGGGACCGAATCGCAGATTGGTAACCGTAACCGTGTCGAGACCGTAATCGGAGCGGCGGTAAACCTTCGCCATGTTGCGTTCGATGTCCCATTCGGTTTCGCCTATCTGCCCGATGACGGTGAAACGGCGGTCGATGGTCTGCGTCGCCGTGATTTTCCACTCGTAGTCCTGATACATCGAGAGCGTAATGTATTGCGGATATCGCATGTCGTGCGTGCCGACGAGATTTTTCGACGGCGTCGCGCCTTCGGTATAGGTTATGCCGGTTATGTTTACGTTCAGAATGTCCGTATTCTCGGCAAGCGGAATATTCACCGTGCGGTTGATGCGGTCGATTGTGCATTCGCCCGACGTACCCTCGGCGGACAGCGACGTTATGTCGAGTTCCACGACAGGATATGGAATGTCGTTCTCTATGCACGCAGAGAGGGCGAGCGCAGCGATGATGACGTATATTTTGCCGAACAGTCGTTTCATAATCTTATTTGCTTCTTATCGGTCCGTCCTTTTTCTTGTTCCACAAATGGATGGTCATTCCGAAGTTTATATCCGCTATGTTCAGCCGGAAACGCATTTTCGAGAAGTTGCGTTTTCCGGTAAAGTTGTTCTCGCCGTCGTACTGTTTGGTGTGGGTATACCTCAAACCTCCGAGTCCGAACGAAATCGATGCGCAGACATTCGGAAAGATGTATACCGCGATACCGGGATTGAACGAGAAATCGCATTTGTAAATATCCGAAACACTCGTTTTCCACGTTTCATCGGCGAGGTACGAGAACTCCATGCGACCTATCGAGCCCATCAGTTCGAACTCACCGAATACGCCGAAACGACCTTTCGAGTCGATTGCGACATAGGTGCGGTGATAGATGCCGAATGCGTATGCATTGTTCTTGTAACGCATGTTCGCCACCGAAACCGCAATGTCGTTCGCTTCGCCGAGGTCGAGCGTGGCGTTTCCGAGATTGCCCGTAACGTGCGAATATCCCAGACGCAATCCGATACAGTTGTTGTCGCGGTACATGTAACCGACGAATGGTTTGACGGTTACGACAGAACCATTGAGTTTTATGTCGTCCAGAATCAGTCCTATATCGGAATCTTCGCTCGAAATCGTTCCGTATGAGGCGGTGATGCCCAGCATCGTTTCGCCTTTGAAAGAGAACTGGTTTTTGTTTATCTCGCGGTCGATTCTGTTACGCTTTAACGAATGTTTCCGCCGGTTTATTGCGGAGTCCGCCTGCACGGTGCGGTCGGACTGCGTCGTGCGGATGCCGGTTTCGGTTTTGGTTTCGGTTCGGGCGAGGGCGGTCTGTACGGCGAATGCGATTGCGAGCAGTGTGATAATCTTCTTCATATTCATCGTCGTTTACAGATAAAATGCGACGCCTACGCCGATTGAAAAAATATTGAGGCTGAAATTCATCATGCTCGATGTCGTGTTGCCGACCGTAACCTGATTGTGCACCTGCCTGTTGCTCGAATAGTTGATGCCGAGTACCCCGACATTGATTTCGACCGCCATGTTGTTGGTCAGAAACGCCACGATGCCCGGGTTCACTCCTGCCGAAATGTTGAACGCTTTCGAGTAGGTTCCGCGAATCGGCGACCCTTCGGCGAATTTCGATTGCGAACCGCCTAACGAGAGTTGGAATTCGGTGAAGAGCCCGAAACGCTTGTTGCGGCCGAGCGGAATATATTGCCGCCAAATGGCGATGATGTCGTAAGAGTGTTTCAGCGCATAGTAGTAATCGACGCCGAAATTCAGTGCGCTGTCGCCCTCGCCGAGATTTATGTTGGCATTGTCGATATTCATGAACGAGCGCGAGTAGGCGAATCTTACTCCTATAATCGAGTTCGGGACGAGCGAATATCCGATCATCGGGCTTACCTTGAAGGTGTATCCCTCCGAATCGATATTTTCGACCACGAGCAGTTTGTAGTTGTCATTCGAGTGGGTCGAGTAGGAGAGCGTCCCGCCGAATACCCATTGCCCGGCAGGAACGATATGCGTTTTAAGGTTGGATATGCCCCGCTGCTTTCTCGCTTCGTTGCGCGTCATCTCTGCAACGGGTTTGCCGACGGCGAGCGTATCCGCCGTCGGCAACTCTCCCTGTGCAAAAACGTCTATTGCAGCAGCGATGAATATCGCCGTAGTTGTCAGTATTTTGCCTAAATGCATTCCCTGTTTTTTAGTATACGAGTTCTACATCGTCCACGTACATCCACGAATCGGTGCTTCCGCAGAAATAGTCTCCGTATCCGCTGCAAGAGTACGTCAATACGAGATAGTTCGGAATCTTGGTCGCATCCTTGTACGTAATAGGTATCTCGATAAGCGTCCATTCGCCGACGGACTCATGGCTTTCGTATATGCCGTAGGCAAGTACTCCCGCAGCATTCGCCGGATCGAACAGCGTGGATTCGTTGCTGGTATCCACTCTGTACGACTTGTCCCAGTCGCAAAGGCAGATGAATATCTTGGCGAGGTCTGCGCCCGATGCCTTGTCGCCTTCGTTGATGGTTCCGCAATTGTTCTTCATCCAGAACCGAACCGATTTAGGACGGGCGGTGAAGGTGAACGGCTTTCCGAAGTCCACCAGACCGTTGGTTCCCTTGATTCCGCCGAATGCTCCGACGAAGAGGTTGCCGGCGGCGAACTTGCCGATGCCCATGACGGTCGCCTTTATGGAGTGCATGTACGCGCTCTTCGAGCCGGTCGAACCCGGGCGGACGTCGTCCGAAGATACGGTCAGGTTGCTGTCGATGCCGAGCAGTCCTGCCGATGCGTCGTTGCCGCTTCCCCAGTATGCGTTGGAGAGGCTCGAGAACGGACACCATATTTTTTCATCTTTCAGCATCCACTCTTCGAATCCCGCATTCGGAATCTGTGCGCCGGCAGGCGTGGTTACCGCAAGCGTCTTGCCGACGGTCGCGCCTCCGATGAAGAGGACGTATTCGTAGTTCTTGCCTGCTGCGAATCCTGTTGCGGCAGCCTTGAACGTATTCGCCTGACTCGCTGCGGATGCTGCGAACTTCGACCATTCGCCGCCGACCTCGCGGTATGCGATTTCGACATTCGCCGGCGAGCCGAATACGGTTGCCGAGAAGGCGGCCGTGTTGTGCCACAAATCGTAGTTCTGCGATGCTATCGCGTTCACTCCCTGAATACCGTAGGTAACCGGAACGACCCCGATGCCTCCGCTGGCATCCTTGATGCGGAACGTAATCTCCTGCACGCCGCCCGCAAGGGAGTTGAAGAAGTCGTTGGAGAGCGTTACATGGTACTCTTTGCCGCTTATCTGCTCGACCGCGATTCCGGCTCGTCCTGCGCGAACGTTCGCCAACAGGTCTATCGATGCATCGGCAGTCGTGAGAATCATCTCCGAAATGGTGTCGAGAGCGGTAATGACGTATGTGCGGTCTCCGCCCGTATAGTTGTAAGTTTCGGCGGCGTCGAATCCGTCGCCCTTGACTACCGGGTCAGGATTGAACGGAATATTGTCCTCGCGGTGCTCGACCGAGGTATCGACGGTGGCCGACAGTACGAGTCTGCCTCCCGCATCCTTCGAATAGGTGAATTTCAACGTGTACAGCGTCAGCGGCTTTACGTCGGCGATTTTGCCAGTTTGAGTTACCGTGCCTCCTTCGGCGTCGGTTCCGTTGAAATTCCAGCACAGCGAGGTGCAACCGTCAGGAAGCATGAAATATCCCGTGCGGTCGCTTTCGTATTTCAGCGTCGGAACA
>CAYRSF010000075.1:0-6910 GCA_964427035.1 uncultured Alistipes sp. | reverse complement strand
GAATCGTCTCTATGAACCGATGCAGGAAGCGCAAGTGTCGTCATTCTGAGCGAAGCGAAGAATCTGTTTCAATCGATTCGGTTAGATCCTTCGCTATCGCTCAGGATGACGTGTTAAGTATTGGTAATGTTTTTCCGACGGCAACTGCAACCGTTGCGCCGACCGTTCGGAGCGTCATCGACAAAAGTCCCTCTTTGCAGAAAGGGGGATTTAGGGGGACAGGTAACACGGATAAAAAGCAAAATCAAGAAATTGGTTTCGTTTGCTTATCCATATATTCGGCTTCGCCCGATATACTCCCGCTCGGTAATGCCAAATAAATTTGGCATTACCCTCGCTTATTCGTATATTTGCAATAACCGAAACTACAACCTTAAAATTTATGAAAATAGCGAAAGCACTTATGGGAATGTCGCTGGCTGCGCCGCTTGCAGCCTGCAACAGTTCCGAGAAACAGCCCAACATCATTTTCTTTTTGTTAGACGACTACGGTTGGGCAGACAGTTCGGTCGCATACGGCGATAGGGTATATCCGGAGAATCTCCGGTTCGATACTCCGAATATGAAACGCCTTTCGGAGATGGGCGTGATTATGACGAGTGCCTATGCCTGTCCGGTATCCACTCCGACGCGAACCTGTATGATGACCGGAATGCACCCGGTGCACGAACACATTACGAGTTTCACCGCACCGCTGCCCGACATTCCGACGGATGCCGCCGGCGGGGGAAAACTCGCTACGATTTATGACAACGAAGCCGATGCGTTCATTCGCGGCGAATGGAACTGGAACGGCATCAGTCCGGTCGAGGGAGTAAGACGGACGCAGTACGCCACTCCGATGGTGCAATTGCTTCGCGATGCGGGATACTATACCGTACATGCCGGCAAGGGACACTGGGCTGCATCGGGAACGCCGGGTGCGACACCGTACAACATGGGATTTCTCGTCAATATAGGCGGAACGTCTATCGGTCATCCGCAGTCGTACCAGAGCGAAGATCACTACGGCAACAAACCGGGGATGTGGACATATGCCGCAGTGCAGGATTTGGTGCATTATTACGATACGGGCACTCACCTGACGGAGGCTATTACCAAAGAGGCTCTGCGTGCGGTCGAATATCCGATATCCAAGGGCATGCCGTTCTATCTCTACATGTCGCATTTCGCCGTACATACGCCTATACAGCCCGATTCGCGCTACTATCAAAAATATCGCGACCGCGGCATGGACGAGGGGCAGGCGCGTTATGCGTCGATGGTCGAAGGTGCGGATGCCAGTCTCGGAGAGATTCTGAAATTCATCGAGGATAAAGGCATCGCCGACAATACCATAATCGTATTCTATGCCGACAACGGCGGACACAGCGTCGATTATTCGAAGGGTGGAGAGCCGCACACGCAAAGTCTTCCGTTGCGCGAGGGCAAGGGTTCTTGCTACGAGGGCGGAATCAGGGTGCCGATGATGTTCTACATCCCCGGCAAGACGGCAGCCGGAACGCGCGTGAATACTCCGGTGGCAGCGGAAGACATCTTCCCGACGATACTCGAAATGGCAGGCATAACCGCTCCGAAGACGGTGCAGACCACCGACGGACAGAGTCTCGTGCGTCTGGTAACCGACGGTTCGCAGTATGTCGCGAAAGCGATGAAAGAGGGTAAAATCGCCAATCAGATGGAGGCGACGCATTTCGTCATTCCGGAATCGGTTTCGGGGCTCGACCCGTTGCGACCGATTGTTTCGCACTATCCGCACCAGTGGAGAGTGGAGGATCAGCCGGACATCGATTTTCTGAGTGCGATTCGCGAAGGCGATTGGAAACTCGTATACCGTATGCACGATTTCAAATTGGAACTCTACAATCTGAAAGAGGACATCGGCGAGCATAACGATGTCGCGGCGGAGCACAAGGATATAGTGGACAGACTCGCAAAAGATCTCGGCGACAAACTGCGCGGCTGGGATGCGACGATGCCTGTCGTGCGCGCGACCGGAAAGCCGGTTCCGATGCCTGACGAGTTGTAACGGTCTGACTATGCGTTCAGCCCCGGGAGTCGAAAAATATTCCCGGGGTTTGTTCGAATTGCCTGAATCGAGTGTATCGCATCGGCATCTGTCCGAAAAAGATTTATGGAATATCGATGCGGTCAGCCCGAAAAATCTATATATTATTCAGTATATTTGCGTATCTTTGCGATAATCTAAACTACAACATCAGAGTTATGAAGATTTCAAAAACACTTATGGGAATATCGCTGGCCGCACCGCTTATGGCCTGCAATAATAACACGGTCGAACATCCCAACATTATTTTCTTTCTGGTAGACGACTACGGCTGGGCAGACAGTCAGGTGCCGTACGGAGACAGCATTTGCGCCCGCAACAACATTTTCAACACTCCGAACATGGTCCGTCTCGCACAGGCGGGCGTTACGCTTACCAATGCATACGCCACACCGTTGTCCACGCCTACACGAACATGTTTGCTCACCGGCGTACATCCGGCACATTCGGGCATTACGAATTATACCTCGCCTATGCGCAACTGGCCTACCGATGCTATTGCCGGCAACCAGTATGCAGGACTCGATGCCAACGACAGCGGTCCGTATGCGCATCCGGAATGGACGCACAATTCGGTACGACCGGTGGTGCGCAAAGACGGAAAATGGGCACCCACGGGAGCAGGTCAGGAAAAGTTGGATAATGCTCTCGAAGCCCTCACTTTGCCGCAAATACTCAAAGACAACGGCTATTACACGATTCATGTCGGCAAAGGGCACTGGGCGCCTATGGGAACTCCCGGTGCATCGCCTTACGGAATGGGATTCGACATCAATATCGGCGGCGGTCCGAACGGAGCGGCAAAAACCTATCACAGCAAACGTTATTTCGGGCACAAAATAGGGGAGGAGATTACCAACTATAATTCGGTCAATGACCTTCAAGCATACTGGGGCACCGGTATCGACCTGACGCAGGCTCTGACGATAGAGGCGTTGCGCGCGCTCGAATTTCCGGTAGAAAAGAATATGCCTTTCTATCTCTACATGTCGCATTACGGAGTGCACAACCCGTTGCAGGAGGATCCTCTGTACTATCAGAAATATTTGGACAAAGGTCTGCCTGAACCTGTCGCCAAATATGCCAGCATGGTAGAGGCAGTCGATACCAGTCTCGGTGATATTCTCGACTGGCTCACCGAAAAGGGAATCGCAAAAAATACGGTTATAGTATTCTACTCCGACAACGGCGGAACCGAAGCGAAAGGCGGTTTTCACGGTCAGAATCTGCCGTTGCGCGACGGGAAAGGCTCCTGTTATGAAGGAGGCTTCCGCGAACCTATGCTCGTACTGTGGCCCGGTCGTACGACTGCCGGCGCACGTGTCAATACGCCGGTATGCGCCAATGATATCTTCCCGACATTGCTCGAAATGGCAGGAGTGGAGACTCCCGAAACGATTCAGCAGACCGACGGGGAAAGTATCGTGAAACTCGTTACCGACGGTGCGGCATACGCAGCCGAACATTGCGGTATCTGGGATTGGAAAGATACGGCTAAACTCTATGAAACCACGCATTTTACGATTCCTGAATCCGTGTCGGGGCTGAACCCGGAGCGTCCGATAATTGCGCATTATCCGCATCAATGGGAGCCTCGAAGAATCGAATCGATAGATTATCACAGCAGTATTCGCGAGGGAGATTGGAAACTCGTTTACTGTATGTCGGATGCCCGTCTCGAACTCTATAATCTGTCGGAGGACATCGGCGAGCGAAACGATGTCTCCGCCGAACATCCCGATATAGTGCTGCGGCTTGCAAAAGATCTCGGCAACCGGTTGCGCGAATGGAATTCGCCGATGCCGACCGTCCGTGAGACAGGCAAGCCTGTTCCTATGCCGGACGAGTTGCTGTAAATCGAATACTTTTGCCGGGAGGCTGTCGAACATGCCTTCCGGAATTGAAAATCACCCCTGCCGAAGTTCGTTCCGGCAGGGGTGAAATCGTTGGAGTCGGGCTTGTCGAACCGTCGCGTTTTCCGCTCGCTATTTGAAATTCAGAAAAACATTCACCGGATAGTGGTCCGACGGCAGCCGTACGGTTCGTTTTTCTGCCTTTATCTCCCGCGGAGCATCGGCGATTTTGCCGCTTTCGCTCGTTTCGTCGCTCCAAAAATGATAGGTCAGAATGCCGTAACGATTGACCCGGGCATTGTTCGACACCCAAATGTGGTCGATGCGCCGGGTGGTGAAAATATGCGGTTTGAAACTGTTGAACGTTCCGGTCGGAGCGAAACGGAATTCGGCGATTTCATATGAATCTTTCAGAAATCCGCAATCGGCGAGAATGTCGTAGATTTCGTTATCCTGCGCAACGTTGAAATCGCCGGTAAGAATGACCGACGCATTTTTGCCGCACATTTCGCCGATACGCTTCACGACAAGCCGCGCACTTTCGCGACGTGCCGCAACGCCGATATGGTCCATGTGGAGATTGAAGAACCAGAACTTTTTCCGCGAAGCCTTATCCTTGAAATGTCCCCAACTGCATACCCGCTTATATCGCGCATCCCAGCCTTTCGATACCTTGTCGGGCGTTTCGGAGAGCCAGAACGTACCGCTGTCGAGCAATACGAAACGCTCCTTTTTATAGAATACCGGACTGTATTCGCCGCCCTGTGCTCCGTCGTCGCGACCGACACCGACATAGTCGTAGTCTTTCAACCGGTAAAGCATGTCCGAGAGTTGTTCGTACTTGACCTCCTGCGCTCCGAATATGTCGAAATCGCTGAATCGGATTATGTCGCAGAGGCAATCGACGCGCTGCGACCAGCCGTTGCCCGATTTGTAATCGGCGCCGGTAAGCAGTCGAACGTTGTAAGATGCCACGTTGAGCGATTGCGCAGTGGCGATAAATGTTATTGCGGCGAATGTCGCCGACAGTACAAGCCGTCTCATAATTTTTCGGTATGTATAAATATATTTTCGTAAGGAATATTCAAATGCGGCTCGTCGTCGAAGATCCCGAAAACGGCTGACCCCGAACCGGACATCGACGCGTATTCGGCACCGCTCGACCGCAAAAAGTCTTTCAATCGCGCGATAATCGGATGCGCTTCGAAAATATGCGGCTCGAAATCGTTTTTCACGATGCCCGACCATTTTTCGACCGGTTGCGACAATGCGTCGGCAAGTCGGATTTCGGGCAGATGCGGATGCACGCCCGAATACGCCTCGCGGGTCGAAACACTCTCGCGCGGTTTGAGTATCACGAGATATTTCCCGACGAGCGGCAGTTCGACGGGTGCAAGCATTTCGCCGCGACCGCAGCACAACTGCGGAGTGTTGCGTACGAAAAAAGCCGTATCGCTGCCGAGCATCGCGGCGCAGTCGAGCAGTTCGCTTTCGGGGAGCGAAAGACCGAACAGTTCGTTTACGGCGAGAATTACCGCCGTAGCATCGCTCGAGCCGCCGCCCAAACCCGCACCGAACGGGATATGTTTGCACAGCGCGACTTCCGCACTGCCGACGCCGTATCGCGACTGCATAAGCCGATAAGCCTTGACGCAAAGATTCTCCTCGTCGGGGCAATCGACAGCGATGCCGTTCTGCACGAATCGCAGTTCGTCGGACGGCACGATATCGATTTCGTCGTAAAGTCCGCGGACGGGATACATGACGGTTTCGATATCGTGGAATCCGTCTTCTCGGCGACGCAGAACGTCGAGTCCGATATTTATCTTGCAGTTTGCGCGTACGATCATACTTTTCAAAGCAGAATTTTTCTCAACCTGTCGCAACTCTCCTTCGGGTTGCGGCGGTCGAACAGAAACGGAACGATGCCGAATTCGGCTGCCGCATCGATGTTCGCTTGGCGGTCGTCGATGAACATCGTATTGCGCGGATCGAGACCGTAACGCGACAGCAGAATCTCGTATATTTTCGGTTCGGGTTTCACCGTGTGTTCTTCGCACGAAATCACCTCACCGTCGAAAAATGCGTAGACGCTGCGTTTGCGGAGATAATCTATGAATTCGCGCGACATGTTCGAGAGCACGTACAGTTTGTAGCCCGCTTTGTTCAGGTCTTCTATGAGATTGCGGGTCCAAACGATCTCCTCCTGCATGCCGATAGCCGTGTTCATGTGCTGCTCGGCAGTCTCCCGCATGCAGCCGTGATATTCGCACAAAGCCTCTTCCGCCTGCTCGATGGTCAGCGTCCCGCGGTCGTACTCCTCCCAGAATGACGGCATCTCGGGCAGCGTAACGAACGAAAAGAAATCGACGAACTCCTTCGTACACTTTTGCGGATCGCGGGCGAAAACCACTCCGCCCAAATCGAAAACGATGTTTTTCATAAAATTGAAATCTTGTGCGAAGATAACGTTTCGGGTCGGAAAATACAACATTTTCGGCAACTCTTTGATGCCGATTTGCCGTACGGCGGCAAAAACCCTGACAGGAATCGACGCTATTCGCATATATACGCAGATTTTTTTGTCGTATTTTTCGTATTTGTATGAATTTTACTTACTTTTGTATCGAGATATGTTATAAAAATTGCAAATGATTAAAGCCGCCGGCTTTATTTATTTTGTTACATCAGGTATCATATATGATACATTTTTTCTATGAAAAAAGATAAAATTATTTTGTATCTCGCGCCGCAGATACGGGAAATCAGCCTCGCATTGGAACGGGGTTTCGCGGCGAGCCTCGAAGATCCGGTCGTAGACCCCGAACAGGAGTGGTAGCGAGTCATCGCGAACCGCCGATTTAAGGTCATTAAAGTCAGTAAGGTCATTAAAGTCATTAAGGACTTTAAGGGGTCGCGGCGTGATTACCCGCGGATACCCGTCCTGCGTCATCCTGAGCGTTAGCGAAGGATCTGAAAACAGATGTTT
>CAYRSF010000074.1:0-9570 GCA_964427035.1 uncultured Alistipes sp. | reverse complement strand
GATCGCCGCCATTGTTTTCGCCCGACAAATCCACCTTGCCGCAGCCGCATATGACGGCGAGCGGCAACAAAATAAGTAATAGTCTTTTCATGATTGTATTTTTTTGTAATTATACTAAAATGTCATCGCGAAGCATCGCATCCCGACTGCCGACCTATACCCGGAAACGGCCGGTGCGCTGCTGCGGCGATTTGCCGCTGTCGGAAAAACATCGGTGATATCCCTCTCCGTCATGTTGAACCGACGCTCGAAGCACAGGCAGAGGCTGCTTGCAGACTATGCCGTACAAGGAGGATGGAGACGAAGTCAGCGCAGCGAAACATCTGTTTTCAGATTCTTCGCTTCGCTCAGAATGACGGAACTGAGGCAGATTCCCGCACTCCACCAACGCTTCGCCCGGAATGACAGGGAGTTTATCTCCGTACCGCCGGATTTCACGCAATGACTTTGTTATATTCATTATTTTTAGAATGTAAAACCTATTGCCGCGTACATGCCGTAGTCTATACATGTGCCGATATTGAGCGACGAAGGCATGTCGTTCGGTGTCAGATCGTACGGATAGAACCATTCGTCCGCCTGCATAGCCCTGACGCCGTATATTTTGCCACCGACGAGCAGATACATCGCCGATTTGTCGGTCATACGGTAGTTCACGCCCAACGACAGCGTACCGTAGCCCGTCGTACGACCGTACTTTGCGGTCATCCGGTTGGAATATTCGCCGTATGCAATCTCGCCATTGCTCGTAATCATCGCGCCGCCCGTCGCATCGATGAACGGCGAAACGCGTTTTTTGAGGAAATAGGCGCGAATCTGGGCGAAAACGGGTACGGTTATACGCGCCGACGAGATGTAGAATCTCGTGGATTCGTATTTCCCATCTAGATCTATGTGCTGTCCCGACCACGTATTGGTGTTCACGCCTGCGCCCGCTCCGATAAACAGCGTGTTGCCGAAGCGGTAACCGCCGGCGTACGTCGCTTCGATGGTCGTCTGCGTAGACTCGTGGGATAACATACAACAGTATACGCCTATACGGACGTCGGACTGATAGCCGCGCTTGACCGGTTCGAGAGTCTTTTTCGGTTTAGGAGTCTTTTTAGTAACGATAAGCGACGAAGTCTGCACCAATTGGGCATAGCCGCTCGCGCACAACAGGACGAGGGCGGCAGAGAGTAGTAACTTTTTCATTTTTTTGTCTCTTTTTCTATCGTGAGATTGGTCATGCTTTTAGGCTTTTTCAGAATCTCGTTGTGGTTGTCGTCCGCGACAACCTTAGCCTGCCCGACGAGCGCGATATCATCGCGCGTAGCGTTGCGGAAATTGGTGTAGTGTGCCGGGTAACCCGAAATGGTAATTTCGATGCGACCGTCCGCGTTGGTGATGACATCGACCGTCGCACCGACTATGGCATCCGCCTTATAGGCGCGTGCGGCGCGGCTCAATGCGACCTTTTTGAATTCGGGTATCAGCGAAACGATTGCCGGCGATACCGTGTAGTTGCGAAACGCTTCGGTTTCGGTGTAGTAGATTTTCTCGTAGATAACCTCCATGTCGGCAATCATTGGCGAAATCATGACCGACTGCACCGGTTCGAAATTGCGCGCCGAGGATTCCTGATACTCGACTTTGTCGGTACGCTGCTGCGCGAATGCGGCGGAGGTACACGACAGAATTGCAAGAAGCAATAAAATTCGTCTGCTTTTCATAATATATTTTTTAGTGTGTTAAAAAATGAAATCGCACACAAGCAGACACAAGAAAACGTGAGCCCCTTCATCAGTTTTCCAGGTATCGCCAAACACCCAACTCTCAAACAAAGTAAAGCCCACGTAGAAACGCGGGCGCAAACTTTACTTTTGAGAGTTTCAAAATTGGCGATTTTGGAAAACTACAAAGTAAAAAACTTGCGCTTAATTATGTCGCGGTATAACACATGGATATACCGATGCAAATATAGCGATTTTTCGGAATACCGGCAAAAATAAAGACAAATTTCGGAGAGAAAAGACAAGGTTTCCAAGAACATGTCCTTAAAGCCGTCAAGGCAATAAGCGAAGCCGACCGCATCTTTCGGATGCGGTCGGCTCAAAGGTTGCAAGCCCCGTTCTACTCTTCGAGCCAGTCGCCCAACTCGGTGTAAATCTTCTCGGCGATGAATTTCATCGCCTTCGAACTCGGATGACAGCCCTTGCCCGTCGAAGGGTCGTAATCGTGTTTAGGCATGCAGGTTTGGTCATTGAATCCGTTCACCGCGTATAAATCGACGCAGCGCGCGCCGTAGTGTTCGGCGATGCGAATAGTCGATTTCTCTATGCCCTCGGACAGATTGTCGCCGATAATACATACGATTTTGGCATTCGGATGACGTTCGCGAATCAGACACAACAGTTTGATGTATGCCGTACAGAAGGTCGTGTCGTCCAGCGACTCTATCTCCGCTCTCGTCAGGGCGGCATCGGCTTCTTCGAACATCTTCGAGAATATCTCCTGAGACGGAGCATCGGCACCGCGTATATCGAAGCCCGGAGCGAGCGGGTCGATGTTATGACCGAAATCGTTCGTTCCGCCGTGTATAAGGACTATATCGGGATTGCCAAGCCCGTTCTGCCGAATGAAGCGCGTGCAGAAATCCTCTCCGAACCATCCTTTATTGCTAAACTGCGTATCGGTCGTCCGAGCCACAGCCGTTCCCGAAAATGCGATGTTGCGGTCGATAACGGCATCCGACATCAAATCGTAAGCCAGCCGGTACCAGTATGTCTGCGAAACCGACGTAAGATCGCCGTCCGCCGTCGGATAGTGGCACGAATAACCGTAAGGCACGAATCCGCGGAAGGTCGAAATAGAATCGCCTATAACACTGATGCGCTTCGTTTTGCTCGGTGCAGTCGCCGCCGTCATGCCTTCGATGACAGGATAACCGTCGGCATCCGGCACCCAACTTCTCAACGTCCGTCCGCACCCGCCGTCGTATGCCGCAACGGCGGCATTCAAATCCGACAGCAGAGAGGTCATGTCTTCATAGGCGCCGACCGTCGAAGCGTTCAGTTTCGAGAGTTTGTCCGAACCCGGACCCGCCTGACCGGCAGCCGGATTGTACCAGCATCTGTCGAATGCCGTAATCGTGTAACTGCCGGAGTGTATCTTGGCATACAGTCCGCCGTAGTATGACGTTGCCGCAGTATCGGCAAAACTTGCGCCGTCGGTAACGAATCCGCTCTTTTCGATTGTCGAATAGACGCCGTATATGTTGCACGAAGCAGGCGAACCGTTCTGGAAGCCGAGTATCCCCGACATGGTGTTGTTGGTCGATTTGCTGCTGCCGGAACTGCTTGCCGTCGCTATCGTGCGCACGCGAGAAACGCAGTTCACGATGTTCGCCCTGCCTCCCGATGCGAAATTCAACCACCCCAGCAAACCGGTAGCCAGCGTATAACCGTTCTTGCCGTTGTTCCCCGAGGCTTCTATCTTTCCGCCGGCATAGAGGCAGTTCACGAAATTCATCACGCATGAGGCACTGTCGCATTTGAAATATCCGCATATGCCGCCGACGGAATAGAGACCCGTACAGTCTCCGTAAGCCGCACAGCAGTCTATCGTCGTTTCGCCTGCCGATGTCGCCGAACCGCAAATGCCTCCGACATTCGCCATCGACGAATACGTATCGCCGTACGACAGGCAGTTCTCGATGAAGCAGTTTCCCTTCGCGGAGATTATACCCGAGATTCCGCCGACGTTGATGTTGCTGCCCGTTGTCGATGCGTATGAAGTGCAGCCTGCAATCCGCGAGACATGTCCCGCAGCCGCCCCCTGATAACCGCAGATGCCGCCGACATTCTGTCCTCCGAACACGATTACCCGGCACTCGCAGTTTTCGACCGTCGATGCGACATTGCCGCCCGCAGTCTCGTTCGCCTGCAACGCGCCGACGATGCCGCCCGCATGGTTGCCTTTCGACGATATGGAGGCAAGGCGCGAAACCTCGCAGCCAGACACCTTGCCCGACGTCAGATGTCCGGCGATACCGCCGACATAGTTGCCGTTATGCGATGACACTTTCCCGTCCATCCTGCAATTTACTATCGTCGATGCGCAGCGTGCGCGTCCGACTATTCCGCCTGCGAAATGCGTGTCGCAGTCTATCGCAGCCGACGATGCGATTTCGCAATCCACGATTTTCGAACCGCGTGCATGACCAGCAATACCGCCTGCCTGCGAATGCGATTTCAAGTGTCCGGCGAACGTGCAGCCCGCAATCTCCGAATCGTCGCACAATCCGACCACTCCGCCGACATCGCTCACTTTGTATCCATCGAAATCGACTGATGCCGAGCCGGATATCACGCCGTCGAACGAGCATCCCGAAATCGAACTCTTTTTCACGACGCCGGCAATCGAACCTGCGTGAAGTCCCGTGGCGGTGTATTCGCACCTCTTCAAACGCAGACCGGCGACCGTCGCTCCGTTCAGATACCCGAACAGACCGCAGGCATTGTCGCCGACATTCGAGAGAACGAGACCGGTTATCGCATGGTCGCCGCCGTCGTAATGCCCGCCGAATGCGGTCTCTGCGGCTGAACCTATCGGCTTGAATGCCGCAACGTCCGACATGTCTATATCGCGAATCTGGCGATAATGTTTGTCGAAATATTCGGCATGTGTCGTCTCGCCGTTGCACAGCGAAGCCAGACGCTGCAAATCCCCGGCGGATGCGACCAGATACGGATTCTCGGCACTGCCGTCGCCGCCGCCCCATTCGCCGTCCACCGCACGCCGCGCAACAGCCTTCGAAAGATCGACATTCACGTCGTAATAGGTGTTGCGTGCAACGGTGCGCTTATAATTATAGGTATATACTGCCTTGTCGGTCGTTACCGTAAATTCGCCGTCGTAATCTCCCGCAGCGAGCACCATGTATACAGCCTTCGCATCCGCTTTCGCCGCCGGAACGCCGTATGCCTCGGCGAGCGTCGTCATCACGAAACGGGTGTCCAGTCCGGTTGGCGCGAGTGCCTGCTCGTCGTCGGCAGCAGCAGCATCGACGACGAACTTTCCGGACATCGGCGTATCCTCGTCCGAATACTTGACCGACAACACGTTTTCGCCGGCATAATCTCCGCTCGCGAAAACATTTACGCGCAGAAAGCCGCCCAAAGCACGCATCGTAACGGTTTGCGACATCTGCTTCGCTCCGTCGCCGAGCGTCTGCGGCATCGACACCATCGGCATATTCGCCGCACCGAACACTCCCGCGGCAGTCTGCGTCTGCGCAGGCTCTATCGCAAGCGTAACGGCATGTGCGACATCGCCGGCATTATCCTCGGAATAGGGATAATAGACGAACATGGCATCGCCTGCCGCATAACGGTTCACCGTCGCCCGGCACCAGCCTATGCCGTCGCGCACCTCGACATTCGCGACCGCATTGCAGGTCGGCGTAGCGGATGCCACATAAATTCCGAGCGTTTCACCGCCCTCCCAGAAATATTTTCCGTCCGAAAATCCGACACGCGTCGCAGCATCGGTTTCTATACGCAGCGTCAGACTGCACTCTCCCGCAGCCGAATCGACAACAGCATCATCCGCAACGCACGACGACAACATGGACGCGCACGCCGCCAGCAAACATGTAAAAATCTTTTTCATGGCCATACCCTCCTACAAATCGTCTTCACCTCCGTATTCAGGTTGTTCGAAGCCGTCGGAAACGGCGAATCCGCGCTCGACAAAAAGCGCAATCTCCCGCAGCGCAGGAGAAAGGTAAAATGATTTCTTCACGACAATAATCGGTTTTAAGGTTTTGCGATGCAAAGATAAGAAAATTCCATTCCTGACGAACTTTTTACGCGACTTTTTAAGTCATGGAGACCGTGAAAAACGATAATACGGGCAAAATGGATATTAGAGGAGAGTGCCGGTTCTGCCCTCCCGGACAAAAAACCGGTCGGCTGCCCGAAAGCGACCGACCGGCGTATTAGCGAAGACGCACCGAAATTATTTCTCCGCGCCCTTGTCTTTCTTCGAAATCATATCGTAAGCGAGCGGCGTCGCGATGAACACCGACGAGTAAGTGCCTACGATAACGCCGATGAGCAATGCGAACACGAAGCCGCGAATCGTCTCGCCGCCGAAAATGAAGATTGAGAGCAGCGTTACGAGCGTGGTTCCCGACGTATTCAATGTACGCGAAAGCGTAGACGAAACGGCATTGTTGATGTTATCGCGAAGTACGCGTTTAGGATAAAGCGCGATATATTCGCGGATACGGTCGAAGATGACCACCGTATCGTTGATAGAGTAACCGATAATCGTCAGAATCGCAGCGATGAATGCCTGATCGACTTCGAGGTTGAACGGCATGAAACTGTACAGTATCGAGAACAGACCGATTACGATGAATGCATTGTGCGCCAAAGCGAACGTCGCACCGGTAGCCCACTGCCAGCGTTTGAACCGGAACGCGATATAGAGACCGATTGCCACGAGCGAGAACAGCACTGCCCAAATTGCGCCCATGGTCATATCCTTGGCAATCGAAGGTCCGATTTTGTCGGCTGAAACGATACCGTTGATATCGGTTTGCGTATTCTTGAATCCGTCGAGCGTGATTTCGTACGAATAGAGACCCTTCAAGGCGTTATAGATGATTTCATCGACCTCCGCGGTAGTCTCTTCCGAAGTATCGTCGTACTTGTACTGAGTTATGATGCGCATCTGGTTCTCCCTGCCGTACTGTTTCACCTCGAACGATGCGTTCGCAGCATCCGCACCCACGAATGCGCCGTCGAGTGCTTCGCGAACCTGCTCTGCGGTTACGTCGTTGTCGAAACGGATGACGTATGTACGACCGCCGGTAAAGTCCACGCCGCGGTTGAGACCTACGACAGCCAGCGAGATGACGGACAGAAGAATCAGCGTACCCGAGATGGCGTACGAATACCTGCGTTTGCCGATAAAGTCGAAATGAACGTTGGCGAGCCAGTTCTCCGACCACGAACGCGAGAACGAAATGTGTCCCCACTTGCCTGCAACCCATTCGATAAGCAGACGGGTGATGAATATCGAGCAGAAGAGCGAGGTTACGATACCGATAATCAACGTCGTAGCGAATCCCTGAACAGGACCGTTACCGAAGATGAAGAGCACGATACCGGTGATGATAGTCGTAAGGTTGCCGTCGATAATCGCCGAATAGGCGTTCGAGAAACCGTCCTTGATAGCGGACATCAAGCCCTTGCCGCCACGCAACTCCTCCTTGATGCGTTCGTAGATAATCACGTTGGCATCCACCGCCATACCCATCGTCAGAACGATACCGGCGATACCCGGCAGAGTCAGCACGGCACCGAACGAAACGAGGAATCCCATAAGCAGGAACACGTTCGTTACGAGCGCGATATCGCTCAACCAGCCTGCGGTCTTGTAGAACAGTCCCATATAAATAAGGACGAGGATGAATGCTATCACGAACGAAAGCAGACCGGAGTTGATGGACTCCTGACCGAGCGAAGGACCGACCACGGTATCCTGAATGATGCGGGCAGGTGCAGGCACCTTGCCGGATTTCAGCACGTTCGCAAGGTCCTGAGCCTCCTGAATCGTGAAATTGCCCGAAATCGACGAGTTTCCGCCTTCGATTTTCTGACGAACCACCGGTGCCGAATATACGTAGCCGTCGAGCACGATAGCCACGCAGCGACCGACGTTGTCGGCTGTGAGTTGCGCCCACTCGGCGATACCGTTCGAGTTCATCGACATCGAAACCTCGGCATCGGCACCCGACTGTGCGTATGCGGCACGGGCATCCGAGATAACGCTTCCGTCGAGCGGAGCCTTGCCGTCCGGACGCTCTACCTTAATAGTATAAAGGAAGAACCGACCGTCAGCCTGCGGATCGCCCTTGATAGCCCACTTGAACACTACATCCGACGGGAAGCAGTCGCGAACCTCGGGCAACGCGAGATATTTGTCGATGGCGGCGATATCGGCGGCATTCGCGGCACCGATAACCGCTCCGCCGGCATAGTCCGGATTGAGCAGCGAGAGCAGCGGATTATTTTCACGGGTATAACGCTGTCCGGCAGTGTTTTCCACTGTTTCGGCATCCTGTGCGACCTCCTCGATGAGCGACGCTGCGGCTCCTTCGGCAGGAGCAGCCTCCTCGTTTTTATCTTTATCGGCTTCGAGTTCCTCGGCATAAAGTTTCTTCACCGCACGGTCGGCGTTTACCAATGCCGGAAGCAACTCCTGACCGTTGTAGGTCGTCCAGAATTCGAGCGATGCCGTACCCTGCAAAAGTTTGCGGACACGTTCAGGCTCCTTGACACCCGGCAACTCGACCAGAATACGGTTCGAGTTGGGCAGACGCTGGATATTCGGCTGCGTAACCCCGAAATGGTCGATACGGCTGCGGATGATATTGAATGAAGCGGCGATGGCATCGTCGGTCTCCTGTTTGAGAATCTTTACGACTTCGGCATCCGACATGCCGGCCTTGATGTCCTTGCGATCGGGGCTGATGAAGATGTCCACGAGTTTCCCACCGTCGGAGGCCTTCGAATAAGCCTCGGCGAAAGTCTCGATATAGTCGCCCGTACCCTCTTTCATCGCCTTGCCCGCCATTTCGATGGCGGCTACGAAAGCGGGATCCTTCTGGCTGTCGCCGGCGAGCGATTTCACCACGTCTTCCACCTGAATTTCGAGCATAACGTTCATACCGCCCTTCAAGTCCAGACCGAGGTTCACTTCTTTTTCCTTACACTGTTTGTAAGTGAACTGGGCTATGCCCACATTGTAGACAGGCTTGTTCTCGACGGAATCCAAATAATACTGCTCCATCGACACCTGCTCATCCTTCGGAAAAGCCTTCGCATACTCTGCCGCCGCCTTCTCCACGCTGCGTGTTTTGAGCGAGAAAGACAACTGGTAGATACAAGCCAAAGCCAACAGAACGGCGAGCAGTCTGATTGCACCTTTACTTTGCATTTGAGTTAATTTTTTCGTTAATATTTATTGTTGTTTCGTCTTATTTCGGCAATCGCGTATCATTATATACACTACAAAGCACGCAAAGATAAGTAAAATTTTCATTCCGAACAATCGTATCGCCCGATTTTCGAGGGCGAACCGACAAAAAAGCACGAAACGGGGACGGCATAAACCGTCCCCGTTTCGTATCGCCGTCAGCGACCGCTATTTCACCTCCTCGAACATAAACACAATTAAATATCAATAGTTTGCGCTTGCATGGTACAAATATGGAGATGACAAGGCAAAATTACAGACAAATTGCCGCTATTGCATATTAACCTGTGAATCAGTATTATCTAATATGTGCTCGTCTATCTCGATATTGTGCCGACCCCGCGTGTTGCGGAGGTTTTTGGCAACGGTCGAAGCCTCCGTCGATTTGAACCATTCGCGGAAGGTGTATAGTACGAATTGTGCCGTCAGCGTATTGGCTATACCATATTGATATGCGATGTTCCAACCGAAATTTTCCAAGTCGTGCTGCGTCAGCAAAGACTTTCGACCGGTCTTCTCAATCGTAACAGGCAGTGTCGT
>CAYRSF010000073.1:0-10111 GCA_964427035.1 uncultured Alistipes sp. | reverse complement strand
TATCCCGACCGCTACGTAAAGGAAAGCAATGCCGCGCGGCGGGAACCCGTCGAAGCGGTGCTGCAAATACGACTGCAAAGCGACAAGCGCGACCAAGTGTTAAGCCTCGTTTTCGGCGAGAACAATCTTGAAATTTTAAATAAATAATTGACAATGTGGGTTATAGGTTTTCTTTTTAACTGTGTTATGTCGATAGTGGTCGGCTTTTGCGCCGACAAGAATGGACGGTCTTTCGGTGTCTTCTTGATTCTGTCGCTTTTGATGTCGTTTTTGACGGGATTCCTCGTGTTGCTGGTCATCGGGAAGACAAACGAGCAAGTCGCCCGCGACCAAATAGAGGTGGAGGATTACATAGCAATGTTACGCGCACAGGCTCAACGGCACGATACGCCGGAGGTGTCGGAGGTATCGGACGCCCCGGAGGTGCACGAGGAGATGCACGAGGAGGTGCCACAGGAACCACCGATGCCGGTTAAAGGAGAGAATGCTCTCGCGTGGGTAGTTGTAATTATACTTATAGGGATTATAGTATCATTGGGTATCGGCTTTGCTCTCTAATCATTCCAGCATTGCGACGAGTTCCCGCCGCGCGGCATCGCTTTCCTTTACGTAGCGGTCGGGATATGTTATAATATCTATAACGTCCACCTCAAAGATGTCGGCAATCCGCATTAATGCCGTATACGATAGGTCTCTCTTTCCCTTTTCCCAGTTCAAATAAGCAGGTTGCGACACTCCCAATCTCTCCGCCATATACTCTTGCCCGAACCCTCTTTCCCTCCGAATTGCCTTAATGTTCTTTAAGATGTCATTCATAATACAAAAATAAAATGTGTTTGATATGTCAAAGATACAAATTTTATCGCATTTCTCGTCTCGAATCCCTTTTTGCCTGATGTTATTTTCGCACGCCGACTTATTGCACCATTGCCGACTTTTGCGGGTGTGCTTTCTTCCGGTCCCGACCATACGAAACGCGACTGTGCCGCAAGCCGCTGACAGATAAAAGAAAAAGAGAATCGATTCCTCGATTCTCCTGTCTTGGAGCGGAAAACGAGACTCGAACTCGCGACCCCAACCTTGGCAAGGTTGTGCTCTACCAACTGAGCTATTTCCGCATGCCGATTTTCATCGGTTTTGCGAGTGCAAAGATAAATCAACTTTTTTTATTACGCAAGAAATTTCTGCGATTTTTTTGCCGGCATCGTCTCTTTTGCGTAACTGCACGTTCCGTTCGACTGTGCTATATGTTTATAATTAGCGCATTGCTGCGAACCTCGGCTTCGGTTGCATATCATACGGGATAACATTTGAGAAGAAATCGTCCGCACGAATTACGTGCGGACGATTCGGTATCGGGAGATTTCGCTCCGCTACTCCTCTTTTAATCCCATCTGGTCGATGAGAGCCTTGGTTTGCGGCTTGTGCCCGCGGAACTCGACATAGAGATCCATCGGGTGTTTCTGTCCGCCGCTTTGGAGAAGTTTGCGGAATTTGTCTGCCGTTTTGCGGTCGAAAATGCCGTTCTCCTTGAAGAGCGAGAATCCGTCGGCTGCCAATACCTCCGCCCACTTGTAGCCGTAGTAGCCGGCAGCATATCCGCCGGCGAAGATGTGGGTGAACGCCGGAGCCATCGCCGTACCCTCGATAACGGGCATGATTTGGGTCGGAGCCATCGATTTTACCTCGAACTCCTCGACATCGCCCGTGTAAGGCTCTTTGAGCGTGTGCCATGCCATGTCGGTCATGCCGAACGAAAGTTGTCGGACATTGGCGTATGCCGCGAGATAATTCTTGGCAGCCACGATTTTGGCGACGAGTTCCGACGGAATCGTCTCTCCGGTCTTGTAGTGCTTCGCCCACTGGTCGAGATATTCCTCCTCAGTAGCCCAGTTCTCCATGATTTGCGACGGCAACTCTACAAAGTCGCGATATACGCTCGTTCCGTTGAGCGATTCGTACTTGCCCTTTGCGAGCATTCCGTGCAGCGAGTGCCCGAACTCGTGGAGGAACGTCGTAAGTTCGTCGAACGTCAGCAGCGACGGTGCGGTTTCGGTCGGCTTGGTGAAGTTCATCACGAGCGATACGAGCGGACGCACCTCCCCGTCTTTTTCGATTTTCGTGCCGCGGAATTCGGTCATCCATGCGCCCGAACGTTTCGATTCGCGCGGGAAGAAGTCGAGATAAAGTACCGCAAGGAACTTGCCGTCGGCATCGGTTACCTCGTATGCGGTTACGTCCGGATGATATACGGCGATGTTCTCGGCCGGGGTGAATTTGATGCCGTAGAGTTTGCTGGCGAGCATGAATACCGCACTCCTGACGTTTTCGAGTTGCAGATAAGGCTTTATCTGCTCGTCGCTTATCGCATATTTTTCGTTCTTGTACTTTTCGTTGTAGTAGGCCCAGTCCCACGGCATCACGTCGCCTTCGAGTCCGAGCGACTGTGCGTATGCGTTTATCGTGTCGTAATCCTTCTGTGCGTAAGCCTTGGTCTCGGCGAGCAGTTCGGCGAGGAAATCGTTCACGGTCTTCGTGTTTTCCGCCATGCGGTTGTCGAGTACGTAGTCCGCATAGCACTCGTAGCCGAGGAGATTGGCGATTTTGAGGCGCAATTCGGTTATGCGCTTGATGTTCGCCGTGTTGTCGAACTCTCCGCCGAGCGCACGGGAGTTGTAGGCTCTCCACAACTGCTCCTTTATGCCGCGCTGCGACGAGTAGGTTACGAACGGAACGTAACTCGGGGCTTTGAGCGTTACCGTCCAGCCCTTTTCGCCGCGGGCTTTGGCATCCATCGCCATGCTCTCCTTAACGAATTCCGGAAGTTCGGCGACCAGTTTCGGATCGGTGATGTTGTAGGTGAATGCGTTCGTCGCAGCCAGCGAGTTCTGACCGAATGCGAGTGTCAGCGACGAAAGTTCGTTGGTATATTCGCGATATGCCGCCTTGTCTTCGTCGGAGAGGTTGGCACCGCTGCGGACGAAACCTTTGTAGGTGTCTTCGAGCAGTTTCTTGTCCTCTTTCGAGAGGAATATTCCGGGATGTTCGTAAACGGCCTTTACCCGCTCGAAAAGTTGCGGGTTCAGCGATACGTCGTTGCTCAACTCGGTGAGTTCGGGCTGAATGCGCATGGCGATAGCCTGCATCTCGTCCGACGTGTCGGCTTCGAGCAGATTGAAGAATACTCCGGAGATGCGTCCGAGCAGTTCGCCCTGATTCTCCATCGCCTCTATCGTGTTGGCGAATGTCGGTTTGGCAGGATTGTTCACGATGGCATCTATTTCGGCGCGGCTTACGGCGATTGCCGTTTCGAATGCCGGTTCGTAATCGGTGATTTTTATCTTGTCGAACGGCGGTGTCCGGTGCGGAGTGTCCCACTCGGCGAGGAGCGGATTCGAGGTGTCGATTTCTGGCAGTTGCACTGCCGGCATCGAGTTGTCGGCGCAACTTGCCGCAAATGCGGTGATTGACATAAACAATAATAATTTTTTCATATTAAACTGATTTTTTGGTTTTCAAATATTCGAGTCCGGATTTTCGGTCTGTCAGTTGAATTCGAGCGAAACTCCTTCGTCCGGCTTGTCGGACGGACGCAGACCGGCATCGCTATCGGTCGGTTCTTCGTCCGCGGAGTTCTCCTCCCCGACCGGTTCGGGCTCCGTCCACAGCCCGCGGGCTTTGAGCATCGGCGTTTTGTCGGGCTCCTTGCCCCTGAAAGCGGTGTAGAGCGTCATTCCGTCCGCCGAACCTCCGCGCGAGAGCACCTGATTGCGGAATGCCCCGGCGATACGGCGGTCGAACGTGTCGCCGCTCTCCTTGAACGCCGCGAAAGCGTCCTTGTCGAGCACCTCCGCCCAGATATAGAAATAATACCCTGCCGAATATCCGCCGGAGAATATGTGGGCGAAGTAGTTGTAGCGGTAACGCGGTTCGATTTGCGGAATAAGACCGCGACGTTCGTAGAGCGCGTCGTACTCGAATCCGTCCACGTCTATCGGCTCGTATTCCTTTATCGAGTGAATGTCCATGTCCGACAATGCCGCCGCGATGAGTTCCGTCGTGGCGAATCCCTGATTGAACTGTGCGCTGCGACGTATCTTGCCGATATACGTATCGTTGATAACTTCGTTGGTGCGATAGTGTATGGCGTATGTTTTGAGCATCTCCGGTTCGAGGGCGAAATTCTCCATTATCTGCGACGGCAGTTCGACGAAATCGCCCTCCACGTCGAGCAGTCCGTTATACCGAACATCGGAGAACAGGAAGTGCAGCGCATGTCCGAATTCGTGGAACAGGGTCAGCGTTTCGTCTATCGAAAGCAGTGCCGGTGCCGAGCCCGACGGGCGGGTAAAGTTGCAGACGATACTTACGACCGGTGCGATTCGGTTGCCGTCGGCATCGCGGCGCGGTTCGCGGAAATAGCCGCACCATGCGCCCTGACCCTTGCCGGCACGCGGGAAGAAGTCGAAATAGAGCACCCCGAGATGCGATTCGTCGCTGTCGAGAACCTCGTATGCCGAGACCTCCTCGTTGTAGAGCGGTACGATTATCGGACGGAATGTCAGCGCGTACAGTCTGTTTGCGAGATTGAATACGCCTTGGCGCACGTTGTCGAGCGAAAAATACGGACGCAGCATCTCTTCGTTGAGGGCATAGTTGCGTTTGCGCAGTTTCTCGGCGTAGTACCACCAGTCCCACGACTCGAAACGGTCGTCCGCTTCGTTGAAATCCGTGCGGAAAAGTTCCTCCATCTCGGCGAGTTCCGCTTTCGCCTTTTCGAGAGCCGGAGTCCATATCTCGTCGAGCAGCGCGTAGACGTTCTTCGGGCTGCCCGCCATCTGGTCGGCTGTAACGTATTCGGCATACGAATCGTATCCGAGCAGATGCGCCTTTTCGGTGCGCAGGCGGATAATGTCGTTTATCAGTCGCTTGTTGTCGGCATCGTCGTTATGATTGCAACGGTTCAGGTACGCCTCGTACATCTGCTTGCGCAGGTCGCGACGCGTCGAATAGGTCAGGAACGGAATCAGACTCGGTTTGTGGAGCGTGAACAGATACTTGTCGTCCATGCCTCTCTCCTTCGCTGCGCTGCGCGCCGCATCGCGAACCGACGACGGCAGCCCGTCGAGATCGTCGGATGTGAGTTCGAGAGCGAAAGCGTTGTTCTCGGCGAGAATGTTGCTGCCGAAACGGACGCTTGCGACCGACAACTCCTCGTTTATCCGTTTCAACCGCTCTTTGTCCTCTCCGTTCAGAAGCGCGCCCGAACGGACGAAATCGTCGTAAACCTTTTCGGTCAGTCTCAACTGGTCGGGCGAAAGGTCGATGCTGTTGCGTCTGTCGTAGACATGTTTTATGCGGGCGAACAGAGCGTCGTTCATCGCTATTTTGTCGTAGTGGGCAGCGAGCCGCGGCATCATGCGCTCCTCTATCTCCTGCATCCTCTCCGACGTGTCGGCGGCGCACAACATCGAAAATATGTTGCTTACGTCGTCGAGCATCCGCCCCGATGCGTCGTAAGCGGCCAGCGTGTTGGCGAATGTCGGCTCGCCGGTTTCGGCGACTATCGCCTCTATCTGCTCGTCATGCAGCGACATGGCGCGTTCGAACGCCGGTTCGTAGTGGTATGCGCGCATGCGGTCGAACGGCGGAACACCGTATGGGGTAGTCCACTCCTCGAAGAACGGGTTCGGAAGATTTTCCTTCTCTTTTTTGCAGCCTGCGGTCGATATGATTGCCATAATCGCGATCGATAATATCGTAGTAAAACGTCTCATTTCCATGAATAATTGTTACCTTTGCAAAAATAATAATATTTATAGAGGTATGCAACTATTTTATGCTCCCGACTTCGTTCCGCCCGAATATACGCTTTCGGAGGAGGAGTCGCGTCATGCAGTCCGCGTGTTGCGGCTCGGTGTCGGCGATACACTGCATATAACGGACGGACGGGGCGATTTGTTTCGTTGCGAAATCGTTTCCGATTCGGTGCGGGGTTGCACGGTTCGTGCCGTATCGGTCGAACGGGAGTACGGACGCCTGCCTTACCGGCTCGTCATGGCGGTCGCTCCGACCAAGAATATCGACCGTTTCGAGTGGTTTCTCGAAAAGGCGACCGAGATAGGAACGGCTGAATTCGTTCCGCTCGAATGCGACCGCAGCGAACGGCGTGCAGTCAAGTGCGAGCGTGAGGAGAAGGTGATTACGGCAGCGGTGAAGCAGTCGCTCAAAGCCTATCATCCGACACTGCACGGTATGACGCGTTTTCGCGATTTCGTGGCGCAGCCTTTCGACGGGCGCAAGTTCATCGCCCATTGCGATACTCCCTTGTGCGGGAAAGCCTACCTCGCATCGACGCTGAAAGCCGGCGAGAATGCCATTGTGATGATCGGTCCCGAGGGCGATTTTTCGCCTGAGGAGATTCGTGCGGCGGTCGAGTGCGGATTCGAGGAGATTACGTTGGGCGACCAGCGTCTGCGTACCGAAACCGCAGCGGTGATGGGGGCGGCGATGGTTTCGGTGATAAACAATATCGGGAAATAGGGACTTGCTAAAATATGCTTTTTCAACTTTTTTGGTCGTTTTTCAAAATAGGGCTGTTCACGTTCGGCGGCGGATATGCGATGATTCCGCTTATCCGGCGCGAGGTCATCGACAATCGCAGGTGGATTGCCGAGACCGATTTTCTCGACCTGCTGACGGTCGCCCAATCCGCTCCGGGTCCGATTTCGCTCAATACTTCCGTATTCGTAGGATACAAGATGCGCGGGTATGCCGGAGCGGCTGCCTCGATTGCGGGGGTTGTCCTGCCGTCGTTCGCCATAATTCTCGTCGTGGCGATATTCTTCGCCGATATTCGCGACAATGAGGTAGTCGATGCCGCATTCAAGGCTATGCGTCCGGCTGTCGTCGCGCTCATAATATCTCCGATTGTCGGACTGACGAAAGGCATGCGGTGGTGGCTGATAGCCGTTGCCGCCGCCGTCGCGCTCGCTGTGTGGGGGACGGGCATTTCGCCGATTTACATATTGCTGGCAGGTGCGGCTGTCGGATTGATTTGGAGCGTCTGCATGGCGGGAAAGGAGGCGAAACGATGATTTATCTGCAACTGTTCATCTCGTATCTGAAAATCGGATTTTTCGGATTCGGCGGCGGATATGCCATGTTGTCGCTGATTCAGAACGAAATAGTCGAGCAACAAGGCTGGCTGACCGCTTCGGAATTCGCCGATATAGTCGCCGTGTCGCAGATTACGCCCGGACCTATCGCCATCAACTCGGCGACCTACATAGGTTACGAAGTGGCCGGATTCTGGGGAGCGGTGGCGGCGACGGTCGCCGTCTGTCTGCCTGCCCTTACGCTTATGATGCTGCTGACGAGGTTTTTCCTGAAACTGAAAGACAACCGGTATATGCACGGCATCATTGCCGGCATGAAACCAGTGGTGATAGGCATGATTGCTTCGGCGGCACTGCTGCTGATGTTTCCGAAGAGTGCCGACGAAGCCAATTTCATCGATATGTGGAGTTGGATATTCTTCCTCGGATGTCTCTACGGGTCGTACCGCAAGGCGAATCCGATTCTGCTTATCGTTCTTTCGGCAGTCGGCGGAATAGCCGTCTATTGGCTGCCGTCATTCATGGCGACAGTCGGATAGCGCGCCTACAATACGACCCTACAATACGACTGCGAACGACCCCCAGAACAGCATCGACAGCACTGCGAGGAACAGCAGTATAGTCAGAAACGCCAATACCGGTGCGACGCAACCCCAACGTTTTTCGCCCGTAGGCAGCGGATCGGAAACGAGAGCGACGATAAGCCCGACGATAGGTGTGAATAAGAGCGAAATCAGAAACGACCAGCCGAAACCTATCCGGCGGTTGCTGCCGATGATTCCGACCAGAATGCTTAACAGCGAATCGCTGATAATGCCGAAAATAATCAATGCGAGTACCATATTCCGTGTGTTTTATTAAAGTCCTAAATGACCTTGAAACCTTCAAGGTCGTTATCTTGTAAATCTGTAATACGTCCCGAGCGGCAACTCCTTCGATGCACGGTCGGCGAAATAGAGTTCTCCGTACTCCTCGTGCGGCGGAACTCCGAACATCTGATGAACTGTCGTGCGGGCGAGCGTCGATGACAGCCCCATTGAATAGAGGTTGAGCACGAGGAACGAATCTTTCGGAGCAAGCAGTTCGGCGCAGCATTCGAGCATCTGCGCGATGTTCTCCTCCAACACCCACTTTTCGCCGTTGGCACCCCGTCCGTATGCCGGCGGGTCGAGAATTATGCCGTCGTAGCGGTTTCCGCGACGCACTTCGCGCTGTACGAACTTCATGGCATCCTCTACTATCCAGCGAATGCCGTCCATTCCGCTCGCCTCCATGTTCTCGCGCGACCACGTAACCACCTGCTTTACCGAATCGACGTGCGTTACATCCGCTCCCGCAGCCCGTGCGGCGAGCGAAGCCCCGCCCGTATATGCAAAGAGATTCAGCACTTTCGCGCCCTGCTTGACTGCGCAGCGGTCGTAGATGAAGTTCCAGTTCGCCGCCTGTTCGGGGAATATGCCGACGTGTTTGAACGACGTCAATCCGAGTCGCATCGACAGATGCATGCCGCGGTAGTCGTAGCGGATGCTCCATCGCGACGGCATCTTCGGCGACAGCCGCCATTCGCCGCGTTCGTCGCTGCGTTCGTCGCGTCGGAACGATGCGTCGGCTGTCCGCAGCCATTCGCTCTCCGCAAGCGATTTGTGCCATATCGCCTGCGGTTCGGGACGGCGCAGTACGTATGCGCCGAAACGTTCGAGTTTCTCGAAATCGCCCGAATCTATCAGTTCGTAATCCTTTATGTCCGGTGTCAGTTGCATGTTCGTTTATTTTTGTTCGCTCACGTCGGCAAGGCTCATTCGGCAGGCGGCGCAGTCGAAATGAAGCGCGTAACGTTTGCGCCCCCGTTCGAGAAAAAGTTCTCCGTCGAGCGTATGTCGCCCGCGCAGACATTCGCCAATCTCGCGGCGGATGCAGTAGTCTGAAATCATTACGCGTTCGCCCGCCGTCGAGGGGCGGCAGTCGAGTCCGTCGGCAATCCGTTCGACACCGTGCGATGTGTAAAATTCGCGGGCAAGACGGTTCGTAACGTTGTCCTGCGGCGTCAGCGATTTGTCGGGATACGCAGCCGCCATGTTTTCGCGGAATGAACAGCCGCTCTTGCGATTCGCCGAACGTTCCGTGCGCAGGCGTTCGAGCAGTTCGCGGCGAAGTGCGGCTATCGCCGATGACGGGGCGAAACGTATGCCGCCGATTATCTCCGTGCGGCGTATCTCGAACGGTGTGCCGCCGCTTTTGGACATTTGCATCCGTGCGACCTCCTCCATCTTCGCCGGATTCTTCGCTTCGGCTGTTTCACAGTCGATACGCGCGCGGACGGTTACGCCCTGTTCGTCGGTCGCCGTCGCTTCGATTCCGTCATCGAGGAACCGCAACTCTGTCTCCGCCGCTATCGTGCGCCGAATGCGGCTTCGTTCGACCGAGAGCGAAAACAGTCGGTTGCAGTTGCGGTAAATCTCCGTTCCGCGAACTATGCCGTCGATGCGGTTCGGCGTTATGCGGCGTCCGTCCGCGGCATTCACGTTCGTCCCGACGAGTTCGCCGCCTGCGATGAAACAGATTCCGTCGCCCGTCGCCAAATCGTTGCCGCAGTCGAGCGTAAAGGTGTCGCCGTCTGTCTTGACGACGCGTCCGATTCGTTCGCCCATCGCCTTCGGCGTGTCGAACGATGCGACCCCCGCACGTTTGCCGTCGAAAAAGTATTCGGATGCTCCGCGGGTGAAACTTTTCGCCGGGTCGGGCTCGAATTCGGTCGTGCTGCGTCCGCACGAACTGCGCATGCAGTCGTCGCGCCGTGCGATTTCGGCATCGAGCAGCCGCCGGTAAAGGCTCACGACGTTGCGCAGGTAGACCCTGTCTTTCAACCGTCCTTCTATTTTGAACGACGTGATTCCCGCATCTATCATCTCTCCCGTACGTGCCGACAAATCGAGGTCGCGCACCGATAGCAGATGTTTGCCCTTGATTATCGTATCGCCCCGGGCATCCGTAAG
>CAYRSF010000072.1:0-9848 GCA_964427035.1 uncultured Alistipes sp. | reverse complement strand
GCGGGTCGATATGTAATATGTCGCGTCGTAGCCGAGCGTCCTGTTCTCTGCCAGATAGGCGGCTACTTCATTGCCGCACAGATTGGCGAGCATGTCCCACACCTGTCCCGTCGCCGGCAGGAACCATCCGCTCGTCGTGGTAGGCGCGGTAGGCTGGAAATCGGTCGTCGTCCAGTCGAAAGCGGGGCACTGGCTGATGTTGCCCGCATAAGTCATCAGCACCGTGTTGGTTTCGCTCCAACCGTCGATGTTGTTGTACCACGTTTTGCCGATTTTGCATGCGCCGAGACAACTGAGCCCGTCGAACGAATAACGTGTAAGTTCTTTCTCGGGAGCGTGTGCGTTTTTCGCCGATACGACATATCCGTGCGTGAATCCGCGCTCCTTCTCCGTCGATGCGATACGGTTCGCATCGGTCTGGAAGATGATGCCGATAACCGTTTTGCCCGCTATCGGAGCAGGTTTCGTTTCAGCCCATACGGCGTTCGTGCCGTCGGAATCGATGCTGATGAGTCCGCCGTCGCTCCACGTGCCGTCGGAGTAGTAGTAGTCGCCGATTTTAGGCTCGCCCTGCGGAGTGTCCGACTCCTTGACGGTGATTTCGCACGATGCCGAGAGTTCGCCGTCGGCTGCGAATGCCGTGATGACGGTCTTGCCTGCGCCGACTCCCGAAACGATGCACTGGTTCTCGATGCCTTCGATTGCCGCTACCGTAGCGATTTTAGGATCGTCGGAAGACCAGTCGAGCGTTTTGTCGGTAGCGTTCGCCGGGGTTACGGTTACGGTGAGCATGACGGTTTCGTTCACCGATATTTCGGCAGTCTCAGGCGCGATAACGATTCCCGTTACCGGAATGTCGGTTACGGTTACCGCGCATTTGCTCTCTATCTTTCCGATTCGTGCGACGATGTCGGTCTTGCCTGCCTTGACGGCCGTAATCAGCCCGTCCTTTACCGTCGCTACGGTCTCGTCCTTCGAGTACCAGTCGATATTCTTGTGTTCGGCATCCTCAGGCTCAACGGTCGCCGTGAGTTGTTCGGTGTCGCCGACGCGGAGGGAGACCTCCGTTTTGCTGAGGTTGATTTTCTCTGCCGATGTTTCGACGACGTTGATTTTGCAACTTGCGATTACGTTGTCGATGAATGCGATTACGGTCGCCGTACCGAGATTGTTTGCCGTAACCGTTCCGTTGTCCACCGTTGCGACATTGTCGTCGCTCGATGTCCATTGGAGTTCCGGAATTTTGCTTTCGGGTTCGACGGTTGCTGTCAGAACGACTTGTCCGCCGATTTTTAGGAATGTTTCGGTTTTGTCGAGTGTGATGACGGTTTGCTGGGACTGGGGTTCGGGGTCAAGATTCCCCCCCCCGGAGTTTTCGCATGCCGATAAACACAACAGTGAAACGAGCAACAAAGCCGTCGATTTAAAGGTGTTCATATGTTTCGGTGTATATAATGAAAATTTGTTAAAACTGTCTTGCTCAATATTTCAGCCCTGCCCAACGGTGTCGGGTTCATCATCATGAATACGGCTGAAATAACCTTAACCGCATCGCAAAGATATGTAAAATTTTTATTATTCGTTCGTTTGAATAAAATAATTTGCAAATTTTTTTCATAAAAATGTCATTCGGAGTTTGCGGTTCCCCATATGCCGTCTGTTCCGGACGGTTTGCGAACCCCGAAATGCGGGTGTGTGCCAATGCGGCGCAATGCCTGCATATATCGATATTTATATATCTGCCGGCGAGATTTTCGCGCCGTAAATTCAGCGGTGTTCCGCAATCCCGCCCGTTCGGCTGCCGAACGTTTCCTTATTTCGATAAATATTCAAAATAATATTTATTTTATGCTGTTACCTGCATTTTAATTCATATATTTGCTGCGGTTATTAATCCACTTAATTTTTTACATTATGAAAACTGCAAATCTTTACCGAACGCTTCTGCTTGCCGCAAGCGCATGTTTCGTCGTGTCGTGCAACGATACGCCCGATGTACCGGATACGCCCGATGTGCCGGATGAACCGGATGCTCCGGTCGTCGTGGAGGCGGATTTCGGGATTTCGACCGAATCGGTTACCTCCAACAGCGCGGTAGTCGTGGTCGAACCCAAGTCGCCCGGAGATTACTATACGTGGGATGTCGTCGAATCCGAGATTTTCGACAGGACATACGATGACGACGAGATGTTGATTGCCGAGCATCAGAATTATCTGAACCGCCAACTCGAAATCTATCGCGCCGAGGTCGATGCGAGCGGTACGATTGCGGATTTGCTGGTTCGCGGAACAGACCGGCAGCGCATCGCCGGCTTGAAACCGAATACGGAATATACGGTGTTCGCTTTCGGAATGGATGAAGCCGGCAAATCGACTACCGAGCCGGTGAAATACGTTTTCGAGACTGCGGCGTTCGCGGTTTCCGACAATTGCAGGTTCGATATCGCTTTCTCGAATGTCGAGCAGTTGCAGTTCACGTTTACCGTAACTCCGACCGACAACTCCACGCGTTATTATATAGGGCTTGCCGATGGCGAAATATTGAAACATAGCGCGCCGGAGCAAATAGCGGACGATTTCATCAAACGCGCCGAAATCACCGGAATCGATTGGGCGTCCTCCAATGCGCTGCGCACGGGAACGGTTACTCTCGACACGGTCAGGGATTTGGAGATTCACAACATAGAGCCGGCGACCGAATATTCGATAGTGGTATTCGGCGTAAGCGCACTCGGCGAACGCACTACCGCCGTGTTCCATAATGAAGTAACCACTCTGGCTGTGCCGGATTCGGAGATGACGATTCGGTTGGAGATTGTCGAAACCTCGGTCGAGGGCGCGATAATAAAGGCGACGCCTTCTACCGATGAAACGTATATGGTCGGCTGTATGCTGCGCGAGGATTTCGAGAAGCATGCCGACGAGCGCGCATTCATGGAGTATGTCGTGGAGGCGGGCAATCTCGAACTGTACAGCGGCGAGCAGATTATCGACAAGACGAACCATCTGCTCTCCGACAGGGAGTATGTATGCTTCGCATTCGGATATGTCGGCGGTATTTCGACGGGACTGTTCCATGTCGGATTCAAGACCGATGCGCCGACGACCGGGAGCCTTGCTTCGGTGGAGATGTCGGAGCCTTACGGCAGACCGAATTCGAGTTGCGATGTGGCGGTTTATGTCGATTTGAAACCTAACGAATATGCCGACAAGTGGTATGCGGGAGTATTTTATACCCAAAACGGAGTCGTGGACGGCGTCAGCGATTCGCAGATTATAACAAATCTGACTACATACGAGAGCAGTTATTATTGGAATACCGGTTACGCCGCAGGCAAAGGGTATTTCGGTCGTGAGATGACGTTCTTCGCCATTGCCCGCGACAAGGAGGGCAATCTCGGTGCGCTCGTGAAAAAGACGGTAGTTCCTGCCGAGGATTTGCTGCCGAAACAGTAACGGTCGTGCGTCGTGCGAATCGGCTGACCCAGAATCGCGGGTCAGCCGATTTTTTATCGTTTTATATGGCGCATGCCCCGAATTATGGTGCCGTATAATTTCGCTGTGTGGAAAAAATAGTTAAATTTGCAACCGGTAAAACGTTTTAACAGGTTTGCCGCATATTGGGAAAGAAAGGATATTTTATTATATTGTTATGACAACTGTACATTACGAAAAGAGTATCGGGGTGCGCAAGAGTTACGATGTTATCGTGGCCGGTGCCGGACCTGCCGGAATCTGTGCGGCGGTCGCAGCCGCCCGCGAGGGGGCGAAAGTCGCGCTCGTCGAGCGTTACGGAGTGGTCGGCGGCAACCTTACCGCAGGTTACGTGGGACCGATTCTCGGAATGGTCGGCAAGGGCACGATGCGCGACGAACTGGTGCGGCTGCTGGGCGTGCCCGATAACGACATGATAGGCGTTACGGGCAGGGCGCACGACATGGAACGGGCGAAACTCGTTCTCGCCGAATTCGTCGAACACGAAAATATAGACGTATATCTTCAAAGCGCGGTATACGACGTCGTGAAGGAGGGCGATGCGGTCAAGGGACTTATTCTCGCCACCAACGAAGGGCATTTCGCGCTTATGTCGAAAGTGGTCGTAGACGCCACCGGCGACGCCGCGGTTTCGTATCTCGCCGGTGCCGACATCGAGAAGGGGCGCGAAGACGGACTGATGCAGCCCGTAACGCTCGAATTTACCATCGCCGGCGTCGATGAGGAGAAGGGCGTTATCTGCATCGGCGACGTGGATGACGTGAAACTGGGCGGCGAGCGTTTCCTCGATTTCTGCAAACGCTGCGCCGACGAGGGCAAACTCCCGCAGAACCTCGCTGCCGTTCGTCTGCATCCGACGACCAAGCCGGGCGAACGTCAGGTCAATACGACGCAGGTGAACGGCGTGGATATAACGGATGTGGCATCCGTTTTCGGTGCCGACCTCGAATTGCGCCGCCAGATAAAGTCGCTCGTGTCGTTTCTGCGCGAGAACCTGCCCGGTTACGAAAATTGCCGCTGCATAGCGAGCGGTACGACGACGGGAGTCCGCGAAAGCCGCCGCGTGATGGGCGATTACGTCATTACCGCCGAAGAGTTGGCGGAGGGCAAACGCTTCGACGACGCGATAGTGCACAAAGCCGAATTCATCGTCGATATTCACAATCCTGCCGGTGCGGGACAGGCGGAGGCGAAGATTCAGTATGTAAAGCCTTACGATTTGCCGTACCGCTGCTTCGTGCCCCGCAAAATCGAAAATCTTTATGTGGCCGGACGCTGCATCTCGGGCACTCACCGTGCGCATGCGTCGTATCGCGTGATGTCGATATGTATGGCTATGGGCGAGGCCGTCGGCATTGCCGCCGCATTGTGCGCCGCAACAGGCGTCACACCCCGTGCGCTCGATGTGAAGTCGCTCCAAAAGAGAATGACGGACAAGGGCATAGAATTGTTCGACTAACCTTTAAATAAAAATTGTGTATTATGAGCATGGAGGACATAATGCTTCGTAACCGGTTCCGGCCATTGTCGCGGATTCTGGCTTACGATATTTTCGACCGCGGATTCAACGGTTGGATGATACTTATGCCTAATTTTACCGAGTATCCCGATTTCGACACGCCGCCGAGCATCGTCAATAAAGACCAGTGGCCGCCTGTGATGTTGAGTTCGGCGACCTATCGGTTTCCGGGCACTCACGGTTCGATGAGCGGCACGTACAGTCTGAAAGTCTCGACCCGCCCGATTGCCAACCCTTATACGATGCCGCCTGCTCCGGGGTCTATGGGGCACGCTATCAAGCGTCTGTCGTTCAGTCATCCGGGCAGCAAGTATCTGCAAATCGAGTGCTGGTTCGCCTATTCCGCCGAACAGGACGTCGTGGACGGCGACGGCGCACAGCCCGGACTGCACGAAAATTCGATTCGCGCGTTCGGTTTCAGTTCCGACGTGCAGGATGACGACAACCGCTTCTTCATCGGATGCCGTTATCTGAATGCCGTGGACGGCAAACCGATTCGCAAATGGCAGTATGCGAGTGCAGCCGAGGTTTCGGACAAGGAGTGGGCGTTCGGAACCGACGGAGACTGGTGCAAGCGGGGTATAGACCCGTGGTGGTTCGGAAAGCGTTATCCCGACGGAGGACACGACGGCTTCAAGGATGTCCCGAACGGAGCGCAGAATCTGATTTACAACGAAACCGACGACAAAATCAACTGGATGTATTTCCGCCTGAAAGTGGATACCGAAAAACGGGAATATGTCGAGATGCAGTGCAAGGACAAGATATTCGATCTCGACCATGCCCCGATATCCGCTGTGAACAGGTACAAACGAATCGACGGATTGATAAATCCGGTATTTTGGATAGAAACCGATACGAATCGCCGCGTATTCCTGTATGTCGATTCGGTGGTGGTCTCTCAGGAGTAATGTGATTTTAAGAAATTAAAAATATGAAACAGTTCAACGCTGCGCATTTGGAAGTCAAGAAGACTTTCAGAGAGGGATTTCAGACTCATCCGTACGAGTGCGGATGGGCGGACGAAGCGATATTTTATATTCTCGTCGAGGATATGGCAGGCGAAAATGCCGAATTGAATGCCCGTGTCCAGATTTCGCTCGACGGCATACACTGGGCGGACGAAGGCACTGCGTTCGCACCGATTCGCGAACGCGGTCTGCACTTCGTCAAGGTGCGCGAGTTCGGCAACTACATTCGTCTTGCGACCGAGATTTCGGGTCGCGACGCCGAATTCAAACTGCTCGTCCAAATCGCCTGCAAAGGGTAGACGGCGGTCGGGCTCGGTGGCAAATGTCATTAAAGTCCTTAACGGTCTTAATGATTTTAAGGTTTCTGAACGATAAAGGCAGTCTTGCGACTGCCTTTATCGTTGCAATTGTTTCCCGCTACTTTCCGTTTCGGGAATCCACATATCGGTAAACGGCATACACTCCTGCCAGACCGAACATTATCGCGCAAGACCAAATCATGATGTTTCTGACGGTCGGGTCGAATGTTTCGGTGAGCAGCAGTCCTGCCAGCAGAATCGCAATGCCGACGATTGTCGCGACGAAACATGTAACAGCCATGAGCGAATACTCTTTGGTCGCTTTCTTGGTCGCTTCCGACGGCTCTACATCCGCATCCGGGTCGAGGATTTGCCGTATGCGGTCGCAGCCAGCATCCTCGCTGCCGCGCAGTTTGGCAATGCATTCCAGTGCGCCCAACAGTGCGACAGGCAGGAACAGACCTATCGCCGATTCGAGCACCGACGGTCTGATGCCCGTGTCTATGCCGAATCTCAATGTCAGTCCGACGATATAGGTAATGACCATTACCGCGATTACCTGCTTGCCGGTAATGCGCTTGGAGAATACTCCCCAAACGGTCGGAATGCAGAGCGGGGCGATAACGAGCGTAAGAATCGTAACGACCACTTTCTCCGCACCGCCCGCATAAGGGATAAGCAGTGCGAGCAGCAGTATCGCAAGACCGAATATGAGCGTGAACAGACGTCCTATGCGGATAAGTTTTCTGTCGGAAGCCTCCGGATGTTTGACATTGTAGATGTCGTAGGTGAATACGTTGGCGTAGACGTTGAGCGTGCCCGAGACGCAACTGAGCGTCGCCGATACCATTGCCGCCAGCATCACGCCCAGCATGCCTTTCATCAGTACGAGTTTGCTCATCAGTATGTATGCCTGCTCCGGATTCGCCGACGGGTCTATCGTGCGGTAAACCATTGCCGGGAAATACCAGATTATTGGGGTGAACAGATAGAGTACGCCCACGAGATAGTTGCTCTTGCGCGCACCCTTGGCGGTCGGAACGCTGATGTAACGCTGGATGAACGGCCAGTCGCCGCCGACGGTGAAGGCGTTGAGGAAAAACCACATTACCAGCCAGCCCCATGGATATTCGTTGCTTGCCGGAATGAAATATCCCTCGGGCGCGCTGGCGATGAAGTTGCCGATGCCGCCGATTTCGTGAATCGACATCGGAATCATGAAAATGACGATGGTCATCAATACGCCGAACTGTATGACGTCGGTCATCAGCACGGCGAGGAATCCGCCTGCCACGGTATAGATAAGCGTGATTATTCCGAGAATGATAACCGCCCACGATACGGACAACTGTCCTGTCGCAGGGTCGGCGAGAACATGTCCTTCGGGCAGTTGAATCAGCGTGGACATCACGACCGCGATAGCGTAAAGCGCGACCGCCGTATGTCCGCCGCGACCGATAATTCCGATGACGGTGTAGAAATTGATTGTCGAGCGTCCGAAACGGATTCCGAGGAATTCGCCCGGCGACTTGATTTTCATTTCGCGCCAGCGTCCGGCGATGTAGCGTCCGGCGAAGAAGCATGCGAAACCGAGAATGTTGCCGACGAGTGCCGCGACGAGCCCCGAACGGTAGGCGACTCCGCCCCAAATCACGAACGTGCTTGCCGAGAACAGGGTCATGTATGTAGACATGCCCGAGAGCCACCACGAGGAGTTTCGACCGGCGATGAACATGTCTTCCGAACTTTTGATGCGTCGGGATATTATCCAACTTACGAGTATCAGTCCCAGAAAGTAGATGAATATGACTGTGTAATCGAGTGAATGCATATGGTTTTGAAATTTTAGGTTGTTTCGTAGTTTTTACAGTGCGGTTTTTACAGTGCCGCCCCCAACTCTTTGAGTTTCGCGACAAGTGCGGCGATGTCGGCGTTCTGCACTGCGATGCCGCTCTTTGCGCATTGTGCCGCAGCGACGCCTGCCGCCTGTCCCGTCCCCATGCAACTCGCCTGAACGCGAAGCGATGCGAATGCCTGACGGTCGGCGGACAGACAGCGTCCGGCAACGAGCAGATTCGGGAATTTTTCGGCTATCAGGGCGCGGTAAGGCACGAATGCCGGTTTTTCGAGGAACCGTGCGATTTGCGTCGCCCCTTTCGAGGCGTGTATGTCTATCGGGTGCGCACCCCGCGATATGCTGTCGTCGTAACGGTATGCGTTGAGATATTCGTCGGCCGTTATCGTATGTACGCCGAGAATGCGGCGCGTTTCGCGAACGCCCGCCTGCGGAGCGACTGCCGAAACGTAGCAGTTGCGGAACTCCTCGAAATTCTCGCGCAAAATTTTCGCCATGCGGAAAACGTCTTCGCGCAATCTGCACTCTGCGCGTGTATAGTCGCGGTTGTCGCAGGCATCCGCCGCCGTGCGGGTCATGTTTACCGCTATGCATCCGTCATGCAGGGTGGTGCAGAACCATGGACCGCCGAAGTCCGGAATGTCCAGTTCGTCGGCGAGTTCGAGCAGCCTTTCGCGAATCGGCAGACAGTGGCAGTTCACGCCCTGCCTGTTGTGGTGCATCGCTTCGCTGATGAGCGGTGAGGCGGTGTCCACGCCTGCGAGGATGAAATATGTCGAGAGCGGTTGCAGCGGAGCATCTTCGCGAGGCTGCATCGGCACTCCCGCCATGAAAGCGAGGTCGCCGTCGCCGGTCGCATCGATGAAGATTTTCGAGGATACAGCCTCCGTGCCGTTCTTGTTTTCGATGATTGCCTGTTCGATTCTGCCGTCGTGCGCGATGCAGCCGGACAGATAGGAGTGCATGTAGAGCGTTATACCCGCTTCGAGTGCCATGCGCTGCATGCATAGTTTGTATATTTCGGGGTCGAAAGCGATATTGCCGAGCGGTTTCTCGATGTATCCGCCGCCCATCTCTTCGAGCCGTTTCACGAACTCCCACGGAATACCGCCGATGACCAGTTCGCCGCTGTACGTGAATACGCTGAGCGGAGTAACATAGCCGGCAGTCGCCATTCCTCCGAGAAATCCGTATTGCTCGATGATGGCTGTTTTGGCGCCTTCGCGGGCAGCGGCGAGGGCTGCGATGAATCCGGCGGGACCTCCCCCGCAAACCGCAACGTCGTATTCGCCTGCGACCGGTACTCTCTTTTCGATTGTTAAAGTCTTTGGCATCATTGTATTGTTCTTGATATCTATTTTTCGAGTCCGATAAAATAATTTACAAATATAAATATATTATTTGTATCGGCGGCTTTTTACACGATAATTATAACGTTTTAGCAAATCATCCGCAGACTTGTTTATAAAAGTCCGACGTTAAGAACTTCAATGACCATAAAGATTTCGACCGACGTCGGGACTCCCCGCCGTCATCGCGAGGATTTGCATCCGGATTGCAGGCGGATACCCGAAACGACATATGCAAGTCCGTGGCGATCTGCCGATGTTCGGAAAACCGTGCCGATACAAAAAATACACAATGGTAGATGCCCACGTCGCTGTGCTTCTCGGCATGACGATTTCTTATTTCCCTGCCGCTTTAAGGTC
>CAYRSF010000071.1:0-9750 GCA_964427035.1 uncultured Alistipes sp. | reverse complement strand
TTCCGAAAGAGCGGCGGTCGCAAGTGAAAAAACTGCTCAAAGGGGCGTCGTCGCGCAAAATATCGCTCGCCGTCCGCCGCACCTACGTGAAAAAATCCATTGTCGATGCATTGAAAAACACGATTGTCGAGTGCATCGTCCAGCCGCAGCGGAAATAGCCGGCCGGCGGCAGTTCCGATATGGGCGCATTTTGAAAAGAAACCCGAAACTGTTTCGCGGATTTCATTGTTTTGTCATCGAAAATATATAACTTTGCAAAGTTATATGTGCATTTTGTTTTTGTATGGAAAAACTCATTGAAACCATAGTGGGCGCGATTCAGGATAAGAAGGGCAAGAATATAGTATCTTTGGATTTGAGCGGTTTCGACGGAGCGATATGTTCCAATTTCGTGGTTTGCAATGCCGATTCGACGACGCAGGTGGCGGCTATCGCCGACGGCATCGAGGAAAAGGTTCTCGAATCGCTCGGCGAAAACCCGTGGCGCGTCGAGGGCAAACAGAGCGGATTGTGGGTGGCCATCGACTATATAGACGTGGTCGTGCATATCTTTCTGACCGAGTTGCGCGAGTATTACAAACTCGAAGAGTTGTGGGCGGATGCTCCGTCCGAGCATTACGACAGCGAATATTAGGAGCGATATTTGCAAATGTCGCAATGCGATTTTGAAAAACCGGAAATGCGATTGCCGGTCGTTTGGGCAAGTGTCGCATTTCTTTAAGAGTGTAACGGGAAATTATGGGAAAAATAAACGATAACGGCAGGAAACTGCCGAATCTGCCGCGCCCCAACATCATGTGGCTGTGGTCTTTGATATTGATATTCATTCTCGGATATTCGGCGTTTACGTCCGACGACGGTTCGCCGGTCAGGAGCGATTGGTATACGGTCGAAGAGATGATAGCCGCCGGCGATGTGGAGAAGATAAACATCGTCAATCGCGAAGAAGCGATGGTGTATTTGAAGAGGGATGCCGTCGAGCGTTACCGCAGCGGCGACGATGCCGAATTGAAGCGGATGCCGATGACGGGAGCGCAACTCGTATTCAATATCGGGTCGGTCGATACGTTCCGCCGGGATTTCGACGGCGCGGTCGAATCGTCGGGCAACAAAGTCGTGCTGCTGTACGAAAACAGCGGACAGGACTGGGTCGGAATATTGATTACATGGCTGCCGTGGATAGTGATACTGGGCGTTTGGATATTCCTTATGCGCAGCATGTCCCGCGGCGGTGGCGGCGGAGGCGGCATAATGAATGTCGGCAAGGCGCGCGCGCAGGAGTTCAATCCGGACGATACGTCGAGACGGATTACGTTCAAGGATGTTGCCGGTCTCGAAGAGGCGAAGGTCGAGATTATGGAGATAGTCGATTTTCTGAAACATGCCGACAAATACCGCGAACTCGGTGCCAAAATACCGAAAGGCGCGCTGCTCGTAGGTCCTCCGGGAACGGGCAAGACGTTGCTTGCCAAGGCTGTCGCGGGTGAAGCCAACGTGCCGTTCCTTTCGATTTCGGGTTCCGATTTCGTCGAAATGTTCGTCGGCGTCGGAGCATCGCGCGTCCGCGACCTGTTCGATCAGGCGAAGCAGAAAGCCCCCTGCATCGTCTTTATCGACGAAATCGACGCTATCGGACGAGCGCGAGGGAAAAATGCGGGATTCTCGGGCAATGACGAGCGCGAGAACACGCTCAACCAGTTGCTTACCGAGATGGACGGATTTCAGACCAATGCAGGAGTCATAGTTCTGGCGGCCACCAACCGTGCCGATATTCTCGACAAGGCTCTTATGCGTGCGGGGCGTTTCGACCGTCAGATTGAAGTCGGGCTGCCGGAAGTTCACGAACGCAAAGCCATTTTCGATGTGCATCTGCGCAGGCTGAAACTCGACCCGAAACTCGATCGCGAGTTCCTCGCCAAACAGACTCCCGGTTTTTCGGGCGCGGATATAGCGAACGTCTGCAACGAGGCGGCATTGATTGCAGCCCGCCACGATAAGAAAGAGGTGTCGAAAGAGGATTTCCTCGCCGCCATCGACCGTATCATAGGCGGACTGGAACGCAAGAACAAGGTCATTACGCCGAATGAAAAGAAAACCATCGCATATCACGAGGCGGGACATGCCACCGTAAGTTGGATTCTGGAAAATGCCAATCCGCTCGTCAAAGTAACGATAATTCCTCGCGGCAAGTCTCTCGGCGCGGCTTGGTATCTGCCGGAGGAGCGACAGATTACGACGCGCGAGCAGATGTTCGACGAGTTGGCGGCGACGCTTGCCGGCAGGGTTTCGGAGCAGATATTTTTCGGACACCTTTCGACCGGCGCGCTCAACGATTTGGAGCGGGTTACGAAGCAGGCTTATGCAATGGTCGTATATTACGGCATGAGCGAGAAAGTCGGCTCGCTGAGTTATTACGATTCGACCGGTCAGAGCGATATGTCGTTCACGAAACCATACTCCGAACAGACGGCGCGCGAAATCGACGACGAGGTGCGCCGCATAATCGACAGGGCTTACGCAATGGCAGAAAAGGTGCTGACCGAGCATCGCGAAGGAATGGTGCGGCTCGCCGAGTTGCTTCTCGAACGCGAGGTGGTGTTCACCGAGGATGTCGAGAACATATTCGGAAAGCGCAGGAAGGATGTCGAACGCGAGCGCATCGAAGCGGAGCGTCTTGCCGCGATGCGCGAAGGCGAAAAGGAGTTGAAGGAGACCGAACGCGAAGATAACGGCGGCGTCGGTTCGGCGAACGGCGATAAAGAAGACGATAAAATATCATAACTCGATATGACGGACAAAATGAAGGACCTCTCGGTAAGAACTTTGAGCGGAATAGTATTCGCGGCATTGGTCATCGGCGCCACGCTGTGGTCGAAATGGAGTTTCGGCGCATTGATGTTTCTGGTGGTGATAGGCGGAACGACCGAATTTTACAGATTGTGCCGCCGGTGCGGCATCGCCCCGTTGGAGTGCATCGGCACGGTGTCGGCGGCAGGCATGTTCCTGTTGAGTTTTCATATCTTCATGCAGTTCGGCGGCGGAGGCGTTCAGCCTTCGACCGGAGCGGCTGTTCTCGGAATGATGCTGTTCCTGCTTTTGGCGGTGCCGACTGCATTCGCATGCGAATTGTGGCGCAGGAGTGCGACGCCGATAGCGAATATAGCCGCCACGTTCATGGGCGTGCTCTATGTCGCATTGCCTGTGTCGCTGCTGATATATATCCCGCTGCTTTTCGATTCGGGAGAGTGGAATCCGGAAATAATGTTGTGCTACATATTAATCATCTGGGTGAATGACGTATTCGCCTATCTCGTCGGCGTATGCTTCGGCCGCCACAAAATGAGTTCGAGAATCTCTCCGAAAAAATCGTGGGAGGGTTTTGCCGGCGGCATAACGGCATCCGCCCTCGCCGGCGTCGTTTGCGGATACCTGCTCGACGGGAATATGGTTGTATGGATTGTGCTTGCGCTGATAGTGTCGGTAACCGGTGTCGTCGGAGATTTCGTCGAGTCGCTTTTCAAACGGTCGGCGGGCGTAAAGGATTCGGGAGCGATTCTTCCGGGGCACGGAGGTTTTCTGGACCGTTTCGATGCGATGCTGTTGTCGGCACCCTATGCGTTCGTATATCTTTTGATTTTGGGAAACTGCTAACGACTGATTTATTATGATGAAGATAAACAAAGAAGGTTACAGAATCATCGCCATATCGGGCATATGCTGCGCCGCCATCTGGGTATTGATATATTACATGCTCGAAGTGCAGGAGAGCGGCTGGCTGCTGCTGATGATCTCTTTGCTGCTGCTGTTGTTCTGGTTCTTTATAGTTTCGTTTTTCCGCGAACCCCGGCGGGTGAAGATTCACGACAACGACCTTGTCTTCTCGCCTTGCGACGGACGTGTGGTCGTTACGGAGATAGTTCGCGACGACGAATATTTCGGGGGCGGCGAGCGAATGCAGATTTCGATATTCATGTCGATAACCAACATACACATGAACTGGTTTCCGGTAGGCGGCGTCGTTCGTTATTTCAAGTATCACCCCGGCCGCTTCCTTATCGCATGGCATCCCAAATCGTCTACCGAGAACGAGCGCACGACGACCGTAATCGAAACTCCGGAGGGCAAGGAGGTGCTGTTCCGTCAGATTGCCGGTGTGATTGCCCGCCGTATCGTGTCGTACATGAGACTCGACGACAAAGTCGAACAAAACAATGTCTGCGGATTCATCAAGTTCGGTTCGCGAATCGACATTCTGCTGCCGAAAGACGCGGAACTGCTGGTCGAGATAGGCGATCAGGTGGTCGGTACGCAGACTCCGCTCGCACGAATCGGCGGCGTCAGGGGCAAAGACGGCGAATAATTCCATATAACATAAAAAGAGTGCAGCCATGAATCTTACTCCGCAAATATTGATGCGTTGGGCAGTCGGAATAATTATAACGATTGTCGTCGGCTCTGTGTTGTGGTATTTCAGGTCGATAGTTATCTATATTCTCGTTTCGGCGGTTCTTGCAATCATGGGGCGTCCGCTGGTGCGCGCCATTTCGGGCGTCAGTATATGCAGGCGGCACGTTCCCCGCTGGATGGCGGCGTTGCTGACACTCGTATGCATGTGGGTCGTGGTTATTTCGGTGTGCTCCATAATCGTTCCGCTCGTCATAAACGAAATTCACGAACTCGCATCGCTCGATTTGAAATCCGCTCTGTCGAACATTCATGAACCGTTGGAACGCATGCAGAACTATTTGAGCACCATGTTCGTTCTGCCCGATTCGCATGTCTCCCTGTCGGAGATACTTGTCAGTTCATTGCGCAAAATTCTCGATTACGATACTTTGAATTCGGCATTTTCGTCGATAATCGATCTCGGGATTTCGGCATTCGTCGTATTCTTCTCGGTGTCGTTCATCACCTTTTTCTTCATGAAGGAGGACGGACTGTTCTATTCGATGATGATTGCGCTGTTTCCGGAACGCTACAAGGACAATGTAATCCGCGCTCTCGACAAAATCACGGTCCTTCTGTCGAGGTATTTTACCGGACTTCTGACCGAGAGTTTTATCCTGATGATAGTTATCTCGCTGACCATGATTGCTTTCGGAATGCAGACCGAAGACGCCTGCTTCATCGCCATTACGATGGGCGTCATGAATGTCATTCCGTATGCAGGTCCGTTGATGGGCGGCATCGCGTCGATTTTCATCGGCATAGTATCGCCTATCGACGGCTATACGATAGGGCATACCATCGGCATCATCGTTTTTTCGCTGCTCGCGATAAAGTGCATCGACGATTTCGTTTTGCAGCCGACGATTTATTCGGAGCGGGTCAAGGCGCATCCGCTCGAAATATTCATCGTCATTCTGCTTGCAGGCTCGATAGGCGGAATCGTCGGAATGCTGTTGGCGATACCGTCGTATACGGTGCTGCGCGTATTCGCCAAGGAATTTTTCTCTCAATTTACTCTCGTACAAAAACTTACGGAAAAGGTCTGATATGCAGTGTATAGAAGCGGAAGTGATTCGCGGCCGGCAGTTGGGGCGCGAAATGGGTTTTCCGACCGCGAATATGGATATTGCGGAGTACACGGACATCGAAAACGGTGTCTATCGCTCGTTCGTCGAGGTGGACGGCAAGGATTATCTCGCAATGTCGAATGTCGGTGTCCGCCCTTCGGTGGACGGCAGAACCCGTCTGCTCGAAACACACCTTTTCGGTTATAGCGGCGATCTCTACGGTCGTCGCCTGTGCGTACGCTTGTCGGAAAAGATACGCGACGAACGCAAATTCGCATCCATCGACGACTTGAAGGCGCAACTCGCCGCCGACCGCCGCAAGATTCTGGGCGATTCTGCTATACCGCAGCAGGGATAATAAAGCCGTTAAGGTCGGTAAGGTCTTTAAGGTCGCGCGACGAACTTTTTGTTCGTCGCTTTAAAGTTTTTAACGGCTTTAAGGCCGTTAAGTATTAAACCGGTATTCCGTCTTCATATTCGTCTGTTTCGGCGCGTTTATTGCCGTGCAGTGCGGTAAAATCTCGATTATGGAAAATCTTCGACAATCTTTCCGCACGGCGATGAATGCCGCTATCGCCCGCGTGCAGCCGTTCGTGCTTATCGTGATGTGCATCGGAATCCTGCTCGCATATCTGGTCGGAATGTATGTTACGGGTCCGATGCACCTCGCTTCACGCTGGACGGGGGCTATGCTCGCATGCACTTCGGTGGTCGTCGTGCTTCAACGTCCCGGATACAAAGATTCGCTTTCGTTCGGCTGGACACGTGTATTAGGCACGTTCATCGGCGCACTGGTCGCCTATGTCTATCTTGCATTCCTGCCATTCACGGTCGCCGGAATGCTGCTTGCGGTATTCGTCCTCGAAATGCTGTTCATGCTGCTCAACATCTACAATAACGGACATATAGCCACGGTAACGCTGATTATCATAATGCTTGTTTCGCAGATGAATCCGAATGTCGATCCGGCGATGAACTGCATGCTACGTTTTTTCGAATCGGCGGTCGGCGTGTGTGTCGGCATCGGAATTCTGTGGGCGACCGAGAAGTGGAACAAACTGCGGTCGAAACTGCTTCACATGGGTGCGAACAATGACGGCAAACCTATCGACATGGATACGATGCCGCTTCGGTGGGGACATCTGCGGGTGCTTATAGTCGCTTCGTTCGGGCAGATGACCGGCGGCGCACTGGCGACACTGGTCGGAATCGTAGTGCCGATGCTGAAAATTATCGGACATCCCGAACTTTCGCCCATGGCTCAGGGCGGAATCGCGTGCACGAGTCTTGTCGGCATTATGTTCGGTTCGCTGATTTTAGGCGGGTTGAGCGACAGGAAGGGTTATCTGTTCTTTTTCCGGTTCTGTCCGGCATTGATTCTGGCAGCCTCGCTGGCCGCCTTTTGGTCGGACAGTATTGCAGGACTCGTCGTCGCACTGTTTTTCATGGGACTCGGAATAGGCGGCGGATACAGTCTCGACTCGGACTACATCTCCGAGATTATGCCGAATCGCTGGAAACTGACCATGGTAGGTATCGCGAAGGCATTTTCCGCATTGGGAAACATCATTATCGCCATCGCATGCCTTTCGCTGCTGCGCCGTTGGCAAAGTCCGGAGATGTGGAACGGACTGTTTTTGCTCATTTCGCTGTTGGCGATAGTCATGCTGCTTACCCGCGTGCGATTCCTTCAAAGCCCGAGTTGGCTGCTCGCTCACGGACGGAGGACGGAGGCGGAACATGCCGTCAGATATTTTCTCGGTTCGGATGTCATGATAAGCGAATCCGAAAGCGGCGACCGTTCCGAACCCGTCAAGCCGTCGTGGTCGGACATGTTCCGCAACGGCAACTGGAAAAGGGTGGTTTTCAGCGGTATCCCGTGGGCTTGCGAAGGAGTGGGAGTGTACGGAATCGGAGTATTCCTGCCGATGCTCATCATGGCTCTGGGCATCGAGCCGTCGGGCGGCGGATTCGCGCACATAGTCGATTCCGTCGAGAAGACCGTTTATATAAGTCTTTTCATACTGCTGGGCTTCGTGCTCGGATTGTGCTGTATGAACAGATTGAACCATGTCCGCATGCAGATATGGGGCTTTGTGCTGTGCTCGGTCGGGCTCGCGCTGCTGCTTGCCGCCTACGAACTCCATTGGTCTGTGTGGGCAGCGATTGCCGGATTCATGATATTCGAACTGTTCCTCAATGCCGGTCCTCACCTGATAACCTTTATACTCCCGCCGCAAATCTATCCCGTCGAAGACCGCGGAGCGGGTGCGGGATTTGCTGCCGCACTCGGCAAATCGGGCGGCATCGTCGGCGTACTGTTCATGCCCGTGCTGTTGAAACTCGGCGGTCTGACGCTGACTTTGTCGGTAACGATAGGAATCCTGCTCGCAGGTGCGCTCGTTACGGCTATTCTCGGTCGCAAGGTTCTGCCGCGCAAATAGAAAACGAGGCTGTGCAATCGATTGCACAGCCTCGTCCCGTCAGCATGTCTGCTATTTCGACATCCGACGGCTCAAATGCGGTTTGTTTTCCGCATGCCAGTTCGAATGGTCGGGCTCTTTTTCGTAATCGAACTTGATTAGCGGCAGCAGGAACAGCCATGTGGCGATGCAGAATGGCGCGGTCAGCGATGCGATGCCGAGCGGGCTTATCATTACGTTTATCGCTGCCTGAACGAATACCGTTACGCATATTCCGAGCAAAGCCCAAATTGCCGAACGCAAAGACGGTTTGTAGAATACGGTCGCCAGTGCGATGGCCGTAAGAACTGCGCTGAATCCGTAAAGACCGTGTGAGATGTCCGAGCCGGATGCTCCGAAGAGTATCGCCGTCAAGAGCGCGAGCGCAGAACCGATTGCAGCCCACAATGCAGCCCAGCGGCTGCTGATAAACAGCCCGATGAGGAACAGCAGCCCTGTTACCCAAGAGTCTATCAGGAATACTTGCGCGATTCCTTTCAACCAATAGACTGTCAGTGCGAGGAATCGTACGTTCTCGCCCGAGGCGAACGCTTCGGGAAGCGTCGGTTCGGACAGGTGTGCAGGCGGCATGCCGTGCATGGCACGTGCTGCAAGCAGAAATATCCATGTGCAGAATACGAACGGAAAGGTGAACGAATTGACTTTCCACGGCTTCATTACATTGTTGAAGCCGGTGCGCACCCATGTGGTCAGAGCGGCGCACAGAATCAGTGCTATCCACATCCATCCGGTGTTGCCCATGAATGTCGGGAATGCGCATCCGACGAGAATTCCGTTGAACCCCCATAGCCCTTCGCGGCCATCTTCCGCCGGCAGTCTGAGCAGATAGCCGGTAACGGTCGATACCGTCAGACCGACTACCGCGCCCCATGCGACTATGCCCATGCCTTCGCGGTAGGCACCGTAGAAGATTCCGAGCAGGAACAGCAGCCCTGTCCATGCGCTGTTTTGGAACATCACCTGTCCCGCACCGCGGAACAGGGTTCCGATAAAACCGAACATGCCTATGACGTTGTCCGATTTCGCGATTGAATTGTTTGCCATAATTTTTATTTTTATTGAATCGAAGTGATAATACGCATTTGTTTTATCGCCACGGGAACTCTCCGAACAGAGGTTTCCCCTTGACTTCGCGACGCACCGTCGAGCAAAATTCCCTGACGGTTCGTTTAACGGGACCGGTTTCGTCGCCCAGAACCTTGTATGACAGTCCGCACTCTTCGGGCAGCCGGGTTATGCCGGCCGCTATCCGTTTTTCGCTGTCGATGAATGCGGGCGTCAGTTCGTAAACGGCATCGGCAATGTCGGGCGGCGTCAGCACCATGACGTTGGCGAATACGTCGTAATCATCCATTATGCCGAGAGTTTCGGGCGAATGCACTCCGGGACGCACGATGAATTTTTCGCGGAAAAGAGGTTTGCCGTCGGGACGTTCGGCATGCGAACACACAGAGAGAATGTCGTAGGCGAACCGCTCTCCGTCGCCGAAATATTTGCGTCCGCTCATGTATATTTCCGAATAGAACAATGTCGCCGTCGGTGCGATGCGTATCGTCGTGTCGGCGATGAACCGCGTATGGCGACAGGGTATTATCGGTTCGGGAATGTATTCGAGATAGGCGCCGTCCTCCAATTCGATTTTCTGCGTCAGACCCGAAAAGTTGTAGCGCATCTCGGCGAGTTTGGTCGCCGCGCCGGTCGAAATATGGGCGAATGCGTTGCGCCGCACGACGAAACTCTGCTCGTAGCGG
>CAYRSF010000070.1:0-11407 GCA_964427035.1 uncultured Alistipes sp. | reverse complement strand
AAATAATCGATTATACAAAATTATGCGTTTTTGTACGATGTCGAAAAAATATTATCGATACCCAATCCGTCATCCTGAACGACTGCGAAGGATCTAAAAACCGGACGCCGATAAAACAGATTCTTCGCTATACCTTCGGTTCCGCTCAGAATGACGAATCCTCCGCCTTATATACTTTCGCCCGGTAATATCCAAATAAAATTTGGTATTACGCTCGTTTATGCATATATTTGCACCGCGTATCAACCTCTTGTATTGGGCGGGTGGCAGTCGGAACGTTCCGCGTTCGGGATTACGGGGCAATGTCCGCGTATGGTATGTCTAACGCAGCGACAATGTTGAACGGATAATTTAATTTTTGTTGCAACAATGAACAAAGATGCACTAATCAAATTGGTGAACGAGAAGATGTGGGCTAAAACCGATGCCGACATTCCGTCGTTCAAGGCAGGAGACACCATCACCGTAACCTACCGTATCGTCGAGGGAAGCAAGGAGCGTTTGCAGAGTTTCCGCGGCGTGGTAATCCAGATCAAGGGTTCGGGCAAGACCAAGATGTTCACGATCCGCAAGATTTCCAACGGTGTGGGCGTCGAGCGTATTTTCCCGCTCTATTCTCCGCATCTCGACCATATCGAGGTGAACAAGCGTGGTGTCGTTCGCCGTGCGCGCATCTACTATTTCCGCGATCTTACGGGCAAGAAGGCTCGTATCAAGGAGAAGCGGGTAGTCGCTGCGAAGTAGTCTGTTCCGTCAGAGGAACAGGACTCCGAAAAATATGGAGTTCGCCTTTTCGGGTGAACTCCATATTTCTTTTTTCTGGGGGGGGGAAGGGCGATCCATTCCCGTTGCCGATTCGGTCTATCGTTCGTGCCGCCATAACGAAAAGATTTTATCCAATCGGTGCCGATTCAAAGCGAACATAGGCACGAATTTTAGTTCGTGCAATTCGTCGAACAATATAACTGTCGGATTCCCGCATCGATACGGCGGATACGCCATTGCATGCAGCCGCTATAAAAGTCCGCTGCTGCGAAAACTGTAACTGCCTGCGCCGGCGATGATGATATGGTCGAGCAGGCGGATGTCGAACAGTGCCGCCGCCTCACGAACCTTGCGGGTCAGTGCGATGTCGGCATCGCTCGGTTCGGCTGTTCCGGACGGATGATTATGCACGAGAACGATTTGCGTCGAGAGCAGTTCGAGTGCGCGTTTGACGATAAGACGATTATCGACTATCGTAGCCTGTACGCCGCCCTGACTGACACGCTGACGCTCGATAATGCGATTGGAATTGGTGAGAAAGAGCACCCAGCACTCCTCGTGCGAAAGACCTTCCACGACAGGTCTGAATATGCGTACTATGTCGTCGCTTGTCGCGATTGCATCGACATGCTGCGCCTCGGCAGCGGCAAGGCGGCGTCCCAATTCGGCTGATGCAGCGATTTTTTCGGCTCGTCGCAACCCTGCCCCCTCGATCATCCGCAGTCGCGGCAACTCCATTCTTACGATGGCTGCAAGCGACCCGCATTCCGAAAGAATCTTCCCGGCGAGGTCCTTATCTTCGATAATGACGGCGAGCAACTCGGCATCGGACAACTCCCCGACACCTCGTACTGCAATCTTATCGCGAATGGATTTCATGGTATCGCCGCTATTCGCTCATTCGGTCGAGTTTGTCGAGCAGCCGCGCACACTCTTCGTCGCTGACTTCATACGACACCGATTTCGCGGCACTCTGTTCCGCCTCTTTTTTCGATTCGCCAAGACCGTGCCCGACCTCGATGCCGTCGATGACGACTATCGAGCGGAAATGCTGCGCGCCGGATTGTGCGCCGTTGCCTTTCGTGCGGAAAACTATGGCGTGATGATGTTTCTGCCCCCACTCGATTAAACGGCTCTTGAAGTCGGTTTCCGATTCGTCCACCTCGTCGAGCGACATGTGGTTCGGATAGATTGTATTGATTAGCAGGCGATTGACAAAATCGTAACCTTGGTCGAGATATATCGCGCCCATCATAGCCTCGAATGCATCGCCGAAGATGTGCTTCTGCGACACGACGACTGAACTGTTGCAGATAATGCACTCGTCCAACCCGATTTCGCGGGCAATGGCATTCAAAGACTGTCGCGAAACGAGTTTGGATCGCAGTTGCGTAAGTTTTCCTTCGTCGTAATCGGGGAACTCGATGAACAGATAATCCGACGTAACGCTCTCGATAACGGCATCGCCCAAGAATTCCAAACGTTCGTTATTGATGCCGCGACCGCTCATCGTAACCGATGCGGAACGATGAATCAATGCGAGTTTGTACAATTCGATGTTGTTCGGCAGGAATCCGAACATATCGTCGATCATACGATAATAACCTCTGTCGCGTCCGAAATTCCGTTTTATCGGACGAATCACGAAATCGAACACTGGCATCGGCAATTAAAACTACAACTTACGGAAAACGATTGTCGAGTTGTGCCCTCCGAAACCGAACGTATTGCTCATGGCGACCCGGACGTCGCGTTTCTGCGCCTTTCCGAGTGTGAGGTTCAGCCTTGCATCGATGGCAGGGTCGAGGTTCTCAACATTGATTGTCGGAGGAACGATTCCATGCGATATGGCGAATATGCAGGCGATAGCCTCGACAGCGGCGGTCGCTCCGAGCAGGTGCCCCGTCATGGATTTCGTAGACGAAATGTTCATTTTATAGGCATGTTCTCCGAACAACTTCTCGACAGCGGTCAATTCGGCGATATCGCCGAGTTGCGTCGAAGTTCCATGCGCGTTGAGGTAATCGACCTCGTCGATTGCGATTTCCGCATCCTCCAATGCGGCACGCATCGATATTATCGCGCCCTTTCCTTCCGGATGCGGCGCAGTCATGTGGTGTGCGTCGGCAGACATTCCGCCGCCGGCGACCTCGCAATAAATTTTGGCTCCGCGAGCCACTGCGTGTTCGTACTCCTCGAAAATGAGTGTGCCTGCACCCTCGGCAATGACGAAACCGTCGCGGTCCTTATCGAAAGGACGCGAGGCGTGCTGCGGGTCGTCGTTGCGCGTCGAAAGAGCCTGCATCGAGCAGAATCCGCCGACCGACGGCACGATTACCGGTGCTTCGGAACCTCCGGTTACAATCATGTCCGCCTTGCCCCAACGCACGAGGTTGAGGGCGTCAATCATCGCGTTATTGGATGAAGCGCAAGCCGAAACCACGCTGTAATTCGGTCCCATGAATCCGTATTTGATGGAAATGTGCCCGGCGGCGAGGTCCGAAATCATCTTCGGCACGAAAAAAGGGCTGAACCGCGGTATTCCGTTACCTGCGGCCCAACCCATCACTTCCTCATAAAACGTCTCCATTCCGCCTACGCCGGAACCCCATACCACTCCGATACGTTCGAGATTCTCGGATTCCAAATCGATTTTGGCGTCGGCGACAGCCTCGGCAGCAGCCACGAGTGCATACTGCGCATACAAATCGTACTTGCGAGCCTCTTTGCGGTCGAAATATTTGGTCCAGTCGTAGTTCTTTACTTCACAAGCAATACGCGATTTGAAATTCGTGGCATCGAAATGCGTTATCGGGGCGGCCCCGCTTACTCCGTTTTCGAGATTACTGAAATATTCATTGATATCGTTTCCCAGCGGATTGATCGTTCCTATACCCGTAACTACTACTCTTCTTTGCTGTTTCATATATGACGTATTGCGTGAAAATTGTGTGTTCGTGTCGAAATGAAGATGTTTGACGAATTATTATTTCAGGTGTTCTTCGATATACTTGATAGCATCGCCGACGGTTGCGATCTTCTCTGCATCCTCATCCGGAATTTGAAGATCGAAAGCCTTTTCGAGTTCCATAATCAACTCTACGGTATCCAACGAGTCAGCACCGAGCGCACCGGTAAAACTTGCTTCCGGAACCACTTCCGACTCTTTAACTCCCAATTTGTCGACAATGATCTTAACGACTTTTGATTGAATTTCTGACATAATTTTCAATTTTTAGTTAAACTTTATTTATTGTAAATTATTTCTCTTCCAATAAACCTTCCATCAAAAAATACAGTTCGAAAATTATGAAGATCTACTCGATTGCAATCATATTTCCCGAATTAATACCGCGCAAAAATAACACTTTTTTATTATCTTTGGCATAATTAAGTAAACAATTTACGGTCCGCAAAACGATAAGGCATAGCAATAAATTGATAATCAAATAAATATAAAATCATGAAATTATTACTCATCTCCAACTCCACGAATGCGGGCGAAGAATACCTGAAATACCCCGTCGAAAAGATAGGCGAACATCTGCGTGGGATACGCGAAATCGCGTTCATACCGTACGCGGCGGTTACTTTTTCGTATGCCGAATACGAGCGGAAAGTGCAAAAGCGGTTCGACGAAATCGGCATCAGGGTTCGTTCGGTTCATCGTGCAGCCGATCCGCGGAAAGCGATACGCGAAGCCGAAGCAATCTGCGTCGGCGGAGGCAACACTTTCGCGCTTGCGAAAAAGATGCAGGAACAGGGATTGATGACGGCGATACTGCGCAAAATCAAAAACGGCACTCCCTATGTCGGATGGTCGGCAGGAAGCAACGTCTGCTGTCCGACGATATGCACGACGAACGACATGCCGATTGTCGAACCGCAATCGTTCAGGGCGATAGGGGCTATACGCTTCCAAATCAACCCTCACTATCTCGATGCCAATCCCGAGGGGCATGCCGGCGAGACCCGCGAGCAGAGGATTCTCGAATACATCGAAGCCAATCCGCGCCGTTATGCGGTCGGATTGCGCGAAGGCTGCATGCTGCGTTACGTGAACGGCGAACTCGAACTGATCGGAGCCAAGCCTATGCGCATATTCAGGAAAGGCATCGAGCCGTTCGAGGTAAAAGCCGGCGACGACCTGTCGTTCCTGTTGTAGGGGGGCTATTTATAAATATAAGTATAGAGTCATGTCGTTTACGAGCGAACGCGGCGAACTCGGCGAACGAATCGCCGCAGACTGGTTGCGACGCAACGGATTTCTCATCATGGAGCGAAACTGGCGATTCGGCAGATACGAAATCGACATCATCGCCTCCCGATGGGATACGATACATTTCGTCGAGGTCAAGACCCGTCATGCCGGATCGCTGACATCTCCCGAAGACGCGATTACCCGCGACAAAGTGTGCGCATTGAAGAAAGCGGCTTCGGCATACATTGCCGGTCATCGTCTTGCGCATGAATTGCAGTTCGATATGATAGCCGTCGAAATCATGCCTGATGGCGCATCGAATGTCCGATATGTGGAAAATGCCATGCAATACGGCTGGTAATTTTGGATTTAAGACAAAAAACACTACTTTTGCGAGGTTTTCAGAATACAAAGAATTTGATGTGGCTTTACAATATAGGCATCGCGGCATACGAAACGGCGATTAAAACAGCCTCTGCGTGGTATCCGAAAGCGAAACTATGGTGCGACGGTCGTAAGGATTTGTTCGACCGCATGCGCAAAGTCGTCGATTCCGAAGCACGCATCGTGTGGATACATGTGGCTTCGCTCGGGGAGTTCGAGCAGGGACGACCGATAATCGAAAAAATCCGCGAGGAGAAACCGGAATACAAGATTCTCGTTACGTTTTTCTCTCCGTCCGGCTACGAAATCCGCAAGAACTATGCCGGCGCGGACTATATTTTCTATCTGCCGTCGGACCGTCCGTCGAACGTCCGCCGGTTCCTCGACATCGTAAAGCCCGAAATCGCCGTCTTCGTTAAATACGAATTCTGGATAAACATGCTCGGCGAACTGCGCCGGCGTGAAATCAAGACCTACATAGTATCCGCCATTTTCCGCCGCAATTCGGTGTTTTTCCGCCCATACGGCGAGATGTGGCGCAACGCGCTCGAAACATACGACATTCTGTTCGTGCAGAATGAAGAGTCGAAAATGCTGCTGTCGGAGTTGGGCTACGACAATGTCGTCGTCGCCGGAGATACGCGGTTCGACCGTGTGGCGCAGATTGCGGCGAGTGTCAAGCGCATCGAAGCCGTCGAGCGGTTCAAGGGCGGCAGGCGGCTTTTCGTCGCCGGCTCGACATGGCGTCCCGACGAGGAGATTCTCCAAAAACTTATCAACGACAATCCCGACATCAAATTCATCGTCGCTCCGCATGAAATGGACGAATCGCGCATCGCCAAAATACTTGACGAGAGTACGGGCGGCGCAGTCCGCTACACGCACGCCGACGATGCTGCACTGGCATCGAGTCAGGTGCTCATCCTCGACACGGTAGGTCTGCTCTCCTCGGTTTACGGCTATGCCGACTGGGCATATATCGGCGGAGGGTTCGGCGTCGGCATACACAATACGCTCGAAGCGGCTACATTCGGTCTGCCAATCGCATTCGGACCCAATTACGGCAAATTCAAGGAGGCTTGCGACATGATCAGTCTCGGAGCGGCCGAATCGGTCGATTCGTACGATGCGCTCAAAGCATGGTTCGTTCCGCTGCGCGACGATGCCGACCGTCTTGCCGAAGCGAGCCGCACCGCAAAGGAGTACACCGTCAAACATCAGGGCGCAACCGAAATCATAGTCAAGACGATTTTTCTGCGGAAATAAGAATATTGGGACAGCCGGGGGGGGGATTTTTTACTTTTTCTCTGCCTGTGCGGCGATTCCGGCACTTATGCCTCGGCGCATGGCGACGAGCCATGCGGCTTTCTGCGGGCGTAAAGTAACTCGATAGTATGTCGCCAATACGAATGTAAAAAACCTTTTCCGTCGTTCGTCCGCCAGCAGTGCCTGCACTTCGCCGTTCGATGCCGCACGAATGTATTTGCTGCGACCGACATCGAAACTCTGTCTGTCGAATCGTTCGCGCGTCAGTTTTTCGTCGGGAATATGGTGGAATATCTCCGTATGCGGAACGTAATACAACCGTTTTCCGCCGGCGCGAAGACGGGCGAAAAAATCGGTCTCCTCGCCGCCTGTCAGTGCCTTGCCGTTGCGTCCCAACGCGGGGTCGAACATCCCGAACTCGCCGAACACCTCTCTGCGGAAAGCCATGTTGCCGCCTGCCGGTATTCTGCCCTTCGGAAATTCGCGCACCCGTTCGCCCAGATATATCGGATTGGCAATCATTCGTTCGGGATACGGCGACATCCATTTCGGACGTCCGGATTCGTAATGCGGCACGACCCCGCCTCCCGCAGCCGCCGCTTCGGGATGCGCTTCGAAAAAGGCGATATAGTTGCTTATGTACTCCGGAACCAGCGTTTCGTCATCGTCGATTATCGCCACTATGTCGCCCGACGAATTGCGGATTCCGCAGTTGCGCGCATTCGACAGCCCCTGCACCGGTTCATCGACCATACGCAGACGGAATTGCGGATGCGCCGCAGCAAACGCGGCGAAATCGGCTGCGGTCGAATCGGTCGAGTTGTTGTTCACCGCCACGCACTCCCACGACGACGGGTCGGCACTCTGACGGACTGCCGATTCGAGTGTGCGCAAAAGATGCGGTGCACGGTTATACGTCGCTATTATCAACGAAAGTTTCACAGAGCAAATGTAATAAAATTTCGCATCCGCCCCATAACGCAGCGAAGATATTAATCCGTTCGGCGTACAATTTCCCGCAAAACGCATATCTTTGTGAAAAATTAATACAAAACCCTAAACCATGAAAAGATTCAATCTTATTGCATTGTTCGTTATCGTCGCGGCATCGTTCGCTGCGGCACAGCCGAAACAGACGCTCGTCGCCGTGTCGGTATCGCCCGACCGCAGCGACTGGCTTTACTCTTGCGGCGAAAAGCCGAAATTCAGCGTATCCGTTACCACGAGCCACTGTCCCGTAACCGATGCGAAGATTCACTACGAAATATCGGAAGACATGCTCGCTCCGGTCAAGAAAGGCGACATGGTGCTGAAAGACGGTACGACGGTAATTACCGGTTACACGATGAAAAAGGCGGGCTTCCTGCGCTGCCGGGTTTGGGCGACGGTGAACGGACGCAAATACGAGGAGTGCGCCACGGCAGGATTCGACATCGACCGCATCGAACCCAAAACGGTCATGCCCGACGATTTCGTCGAATTCTGGGAGAAAGCCATAGCCGCCAATCGCCAAATAGAGATGCTTCCCGAACTTACGCTCGTTCCCGGGAAATGCACCTCCGAGGTCAATGTCTACTCGGCAAGTTTCCAGAATTTCCGCAAGGGTTCGCGCATTTACGGCACGCTCTGCGTTCCGGTCAGGCACGAAGGCAAATGCCCGGCGATACTTATCGTCCCGGGTGCCGGCTGCCGTTCGCGCAAGGGATTTTACGACGAGGCGAAGAAGGGTTTCGTAACATTCGAAATCGGCATCCACGGCATTCCGACCGTGCTGCCCGACGAATCTCTCTACACCGACCTTAAAAACGGTTCGCTGCTCAACTACCAGTACGCCGGACTCGACGACAAGGACAACTATTTTTACAAACGCGTATTCCTCGGTTGCGCCCGTGCAATCGACTTTCTTGCCGCACTCGATTTCGTCGATGAAAACCGCATCGGCGTTACGGGCGGCAGTCAGGGCGGGGCTTTGACGATAACCACGGCATGGCTCAATCCGAAAGTCAAATGCGCTGCGGCATTCTATCCTGCCATGTGCGATTTGACGGGTTATTTATACGATCAGGGAAATGCATGGCCATACATGTTCCGCAACAAGAAACTTGCGACGCCGGAACGCCTTGAAACCGTAAAGTATTATGACGTTGTGAATTTCGCCCGCCGGCTGACCGTTCCGGTTTTCTTCTCGTTCGGCTACAACGACATGACATGCTGCCCGACATCGGTCGTGGGCGCGTACAATGTCATCAGGTCGCCCAAAACCAGAATGATAGTGCCGCAGTCCCGCCACTACACCTATCCCGAGCAGTGGAAAGCGCGGTCGGAATGGATGATGGAGAATGTAGCGAAACAGAGCAAGTCTTTTTAATGACCGTAAAGACTTTAAGGTCATTAAAGAAACCGCACCGCTGCCGCCCGTTTGCACCTCCCGCAAAATATTTTTCGGGAGAAAGTTTGGATTTGCAATATTTTTGCGGTATCTTTGCACCAGCAAAAGCGAAAACCTCAGCCGAAAGGTTCGAAGATACATCGCGGGATGGAGCAGTTGGTAGCTCGTCGGGCTCATAACCCGAAGGTCGTGTGGTTCGAGTCCCACTCCCGCTACTGAACAGGGCGATTCTCGAAAGAATCGTCCTGTTTTTATTCAACGGCGCAAAAAACATTATCTTTGTGTGCTCAACATTAAAATTTCAGCCATGGAACCTTTGAAAAACCGCAAATGGAAAGTCGTCAGGAGCGAATATGTCGCACGCGAAGGGGACTGGTTCACCGTTCGCCGCGAATGCGTCGAGATGCCGAACGGCACGCGCATTCCGAGTTGGTACGTTTTCGAGTTCCCGAACTGGATAAATGTGATAGCCACGACGACCGACGGGAAATTCGTCATGATAAGTCAATACCGCCACGGCATAGGCCGCACGTCGTACGAACTGTGCGCCGGAGTCGTCGATGCGACCGATGCTTCGCCGATGGATGCCGCACGGCGGGAACTGCTCGAAGAGACGGGATACGGCGGCGGCGAGTGGCGCGAATACATGGTTCTGTCGCCCAACCCGACGAATCACAATAACCTGTCCTACACGTTTCTCGCCGAAGGGGTAGAGCGAATCGCCGACCAGCGCACCGAGAGTACCGAGGATATCGAAATACACATTTTGAGTGCTGACGAAATGCGGGAATTGCTGACCGGCGGCGAAATAATACAGGCACTGCATGCTGCGCCGTTGTGGAAATATTTCGCCGAACGCCGTTTATCCGCATCCGCAATATGAATCGAAAAAGGTCGGGCGGCATGTCCCCGGAAGAATTGCGGCAGTTGTTCCCAATAGTTCCGACCGCCCACCGAAACTCCTCTTCGCAGAGCGATACCGCACCGGCGAATGACAGGAAACCGACTTCCGCGGTTATTTCAGCAGATAACCTACATAGACTGCGTATATCGCCAGATATACCATTCCCTCGTATGCGGTGATACGCCTGCGGCCTATCACGAGAGCCGAGATGAATACCGCCAACGACGAACCGACGAGGACGGCGATGTCCACTTTCGTTATATCGGTTACGGGCAGCGGTTCGATTGTGGCGCAGACTCCGAGTATCAGCAATATGTTCGCGATATTCGACCCGAGAATATTTCCCAATGCAAGTCCGCTGTGCCCTTTCAAAGTCGCAGCGATGCTCGATGCGAGTTCAGGCAGCGACGTTCCTCCCGCCAGTATGGTGATTGCGATTACCGATTCGCTGATTCCGAAACTGCGGGCGATTTCAGTCGCCGATTTCAGCGTCAGATGCGCACCGTAAATCAACGCCGCCAGACCGAGTGCTATCGATACGATGGATACCGCCCACGAGAATTTCACGTCGGTTTGTTCGGATTTTCGTTCCACGTTCGCGCTATTTCGGTCTTTGCGATACGAAAAATAGACCACTGCTGCATACAGAATCAGCATCGCAATACCTTCGATACGGGAAATGCGACTGTCGAGAATCATGAATGCGAGAATCAGGGACACCCCGATACACATCGGAATATCGCGGCGTATATTTTCCGCGGTGAAAAGCAGCGGAGCGATGAACGAGCAGATTCCGAGAATCACGAATACGTTGAATATGTTCGAGCCGACGACATTTCCTACTGCGACATCCGGATTCCCGGCGACCGCGGATGCCGCGCTTACCGTCAATTCGGGCAGCGACGTGCCGACAGCGATTATCGTCAGTCCGATAAGGTATTCGGACATGCGCAGCCTTTCGGCTACCGCAACGGAGCCGTTCGTCAGCCAAGTCGCCCCGACCGTCAGTACGGCAAGACCCAAAACAAGCATCAACCAATACATAATTCAGTATATTTTCGACTGTTCAGACTGCAAAAATACGAATTTGAACATGACCTGCAAAATACTAAACAATATATTTGCCAAATCCGACACGGCGGCGACGATGAAACGGGCGATACTGCCGAATGACGGATAAATACATGCGCGGGCATGTAATAATTATAAAAAAATCGAACCGGCTTTTGCAATTTCATTTTTTTTGTTTACCTTTGCATTCGCAATCGAAAAACGGACTTCGTTCCGTTTGAAAGCATAACGATGGTGCCATAGCTCAGTTGGTAGAGCAAAGGACTGAAAATCCTTGTGTCCCCGGTTCGATTCCTGGTGGTACCACTTGAAAGAAAGAGAGTTACAGTAATGTAACTCTCTCTCTTTTTGCCCGCCGGCGCACCGTTTCGGCACACCAGCAAAGGGGCTCGGCTTTATTTATAATACCGTGCCTGACGCGCGAGCC
>CAYRSF010000069.1:0-18907 GCA_964427035.1 uncultured Alistipes sp. | reverse complement strand
TCATCCTTACTCGGTGGTGCTGTTCGACGAAATCGAAAAGGCGCATCCGGACGTATTCGACACGATGCTCCAAATCTTCGACGAAGGTCGCCTTACCGACGGTTCGGGACGAGTGGTCGATTTCCGCAATACAGTGATAATCATGACATCCAATGCCGGTTCACGGAATGTCGCAGCCAAGAGCGTCCGTGTGGGCTACTCAACGGTATCGAAGAGCGAAATAGTCGAAGCCGCACCGCAGGACGAATACCGCAAGGCATTGGAAAACATCTTCGCACCGGAGTTTCTGAACCGTATCGACGACATCATCCGGTTCCGTTCGCTCGACGGAGAGGATGTGGAGCGCATCGTCGATATCGAACTCGGCGGCATGTTCGAGCGCATCGTACGGCTCGGCTACAATATCCGCATCACTGCCGGAGCACGCCGTTCGCTGGCTTCGATGGGCTACGAACAGCGTTACGGAGCGCGGTCGCTCAAACGCGTGCTCGCCGAACATGTCGAGGAGCCGTTGTCGGACATGATAATCGGCGGCGGACTTCGCGAAGGCGATACCATCGTGGTCGAGAAGTCGAAAGACGGCGTTGCGCTTAAAGTGGCATAGCGGGAGGCGCACCGAAAAAAGGTGTCGGTTTCGGCATATCGCCTCTCCGACCCGACTTTGCAGAATGGAGAGTGCCGGCGGTGCGGAAGCATCGCCGGTCTTTTTTCGGTATCTGCGGGATTATTTGCGATATAGCCATAAATAGGTATTGCGATTTTATCGAAATAAAGGTAAATTTGCAGTCGAAATACAGGTTTGATGAGCGCGCATATTCGACATATCTTTTTAACGGTCTTTTTTACGGTCGTCCTTGCACTGTCCGCATCGGAGGTTTTCGCGGCGTTCCGCACCTTTTCCGTCGGCGGACGCATCGTTTCGTCCGAGGACGGCAAGCCGCTCGTCGGAGCGGTCGTCATGGTGGACGGCGCGGACAACTGGGCTGTCAGCGACCGTGAAGGAGAATATCTCCTTACCGGGGTACAGGCGGGCTCGCTCCGGCTTATCGTGCGCATGCTCGGCTTCGTCGATGCGACGCTCGATATCGATGTCGTGTCGGACGTGAAGGGAGTGAACGCCGCAATGCGCCCCGACAACCTGAAAATCGACGAAGTGGTCGTTACCGCCAAAGCCAAAAGCAACGAGATGTCCACTGCCCATATCATCGGCAAAAAGGCTCTCGAACACCTCCAAATGAACAGCGTCTCCGATGTGGCGTCGCTGCTGCCGGGCGCATCGACCTCGAATCCCGATTTGACGAGCAACAACATAATCGCACTTCGCGACGGCGGGGTCTCGGCGGGCAATGCGTCGTTCGGTACGGCTGTCGAGGTGGACGGCGTGCGGATTTCGTCCAATGCATCGTTCGGCGAAATGTCGGGCGTCGGCACCCGCAGCGTCGCAACGGCGAATGTCGAATCGGTCGAGGTGATTACGGGCGTTCCGTCGGCGGAGTACGGCGATATCGGTTCGGGCATCGTCAAGGTGCATACGAGCAAGGGGCGCACTCCGTGGAACATAGTCCTTTCGACCAATCCGCGCACCAAATCGGCTTCGCTCGCCAAGGGCTTCGACCTCGGAGCGGGTCGCGGCGCGATAAATACCAGCCTCGAATATGCATACGCGACAAAGGATTTGATGTCGCCTTACGAATCCTATACCCGCCGCAGCATCACCTTCGCCTACAACAACACTTTCCGCAAGGCTTGGCGTTTCAGTGTCGGCATGTCGGGCAACATCGGCGGGATGGACACCAAGAGCGACCCCGACGCCAATACGGGACGCCGCGAAAAGAACCGCGACAATTCGGTGCGCTTCCGCACCTCGCTCGAATGGCTGCTCAACCGCAGTTGGATAACGAACGTCATTCTCGAAGGTTCGGCGAATTACGCCGACAACAGGAATATGCTGACCGACCCCGTGTCGAACTCGTCGCAGCAGCCTGCGTCGCACACTGCGGAGCAGGGATATTTCTTCGCCGACATGCTGCCGGCGAACTTCGTGCGCGTCGGCTATGTCGATTCCAAGGAGATAGACTGCAACGTCAAATTGCGCGCCGCATGGAACCGCAAGTGGAACGGCGTGCGCAGCAATCTGAAAGTCGGGCTGGCATGGACTGCCAACGGCAATGTCGGTCGCGGCGAGTATTACGACGTGCCGGAGTACGCTCCGCACGGCTATCGCCCGCGCCCGTACAGCGACTATCCGTTCATGCACAATCTCGCTCTGTTCGTCGAGGAGCGGCTGACCCTGCCGCTCGGACGCGACGGCTTCTTCGCGCAAATCATGGCGGGTCTGCGCGGCGAGAAGACCATAATCCGCGACGCCTCCTACAAACATACGGCGACGCTCTCGCCGCGACTGAATGCCAAATTGCAGTTGGGCGACCACGTTACGCTGCGCGGCGGCTGGGGCTTCGCCGAAAAACTGCCGTCGTTCTACATCCTCTATCCGCAGCAGCAATACCGCGACATTCAGGTGTTCGCCGCGTCGTATGCGGGCGGAGGAAGCGTCTATGCCTACTATACCGAGCCTTACAGGCAGGCGAACAATCCGTCGCTGCGCTGGCAGCGCAACCGCAATTCCGAAGCGGGCGTCGATTTGAAGTGGGGCGAGTTTTCGGTCTCGCTGACGGGATTTTTCAACAAAACCCGCCTGCCGTACAAACTGAAAACCGAATACGTGCCGTTCTCGTACCGCGTAAGCGAAATCCCGTCGGGTTTCGCGATGCCTGCCAAACCCGAATTCCGCATCGACCCGCAGACGGGCGTCGTTTCGGTTCGCGATGAAGCGAACCGGTCGGGCGGCTGGGTCGAAATGGACACCAAGGTCGTGAACGAAACATTCGTCGGCACGACAAAGCAGGACAACGGCTCGGACATCGAGCGCAGCGGAGTGGAGATGGTCGTCGATTTCCCGCAGATAAATCCAATCCGGACGCAGTTCCGCATCGACGGCGCGTACAATTTCACGAAATATGTCAATACCGACCTCTCGTGGTACTATCCTGCGGGAATGTCGCATACTTCGGATGCGAACAAGTCCTATCAGTATGCCGGCATCTATGTGAACACGCCTTCGGCCACGGCGACATACAACGGTCGCAAGACGCACTCGTTCAGCATGAACATTACGAGCATAACCCATATCCCCGCGATACGCATGGTCGTTACGCTGCGTCTTGAAGCGATGCTCGTGCGGCGCATGCAGAATATATCGCTCTACAACGGCGGCGAATACGCGTTCAATGTTTCGGAGGACAGCAAGCGTCCGACGGGCGGCAGCGTAGCCGACGGCGACAACTATACGGCGATATATCCGCTGTACTATATGGGCGTGGACGGTGCTGTGCATCCTTTCACGTCTGCGGAGGCTGCCGACCCTGCGTTCCGGAATCTGATTCTGCGTTCGGGCAACGCCTATCAGTTCAATGCGGACGGATACGACCCGTATTTCTCCGCCAATTTGAGCATTACCAAGGAGTTCGGCGACCATGTTTCGCTGTCGTTCTATGCCAACAACTTTACCAATTCGCGCAAGGCGGTCGCTTCGTATGCCACGGGGGTTGCGGCGATATTCACCCCCGATTTTTATTACGGACTTTCGCTGCGGCTGAAATTTTAGAGTATGAAAAGATTCGTATTCCATATAGCGGTTCTGATTTCGACGATGGCTGTCGCCGCGGGATGCACTTCGCTCGATGCCGAAAAGCAGTACGGGGCGACGCTGCACACCCTTTGCGTCAAAGCCGTGTATCCGGCAGGCTATGGCGATTACGCCCGTTCGGGCGTTGCCATTACCGTCGTGAACAATGCCGACGGCAGCACCTATTCGGCACAGACCGACGACGATGCGTCGGCACGGTTCACGCTCTCGGAGGGCTTCTACAACGTCAGCCTTTCCGACATTCAGGGTCGCCATATCTTCAACGGCTCGTCCGATCAGGTGCGTGTTGCGGGCGGCGACCTGTCGCTCGAACTGCAACTCGTCGAATCGACAGCAGCCGCAATCGTCATCAAAGAGATATATTGCGGCGGATGCACCAAATATCCCGAGGTCGGCATGTACGCTTCCGACAAATACGTGATTCTCCACAACAATTCCGACGAAACATACTACCTCGACGGTCTGTGCTTCGGCGTGATAGAGCCGTATAACGCGTCGGGGGCGAATGTCTGGGTCGGCAAGGACCCTGCGACGGGCGAATCGGTATTCCCCGATTTCGTGCCGGTGGGCGAATGCGTCTGGCAGTTCGGCGGAGATGGAGAGGAGTTCCCTCTCGCGGCGGGCGAAGACGCGGTGATAGCGATAAACGGTGCCATCGATCATACGCTGCAATATCCCAATTCGGTGAATCTGAACGACGAACGCTATTTCGTATGTTATAATCCCGTGTACTACTATCATACGCTGTATCACCCGGTTCCGGGCGACAAAATCACTCCGTCGCACTATCTGAATGTCGTCATCAAGGTCGGTCCCGCCAACGGCTATACGTTCTCGCAGACATCGCCGGCCGTGGTGATATTCCGTGCGCAGGAGTGCGAAATCGCGGATTATGTTCTTCGCGACGGAGCGGTAGTTCAGAAACCCGGCTCTACCGTTATCAGCGTGGTCAAGATTCCGATTCCGTGGATTATCGATGCCGTCGAGGTCTATGACGGAACATCGGGCAACAACCGCAAGCGTTTTCCGCCGTCGCTCGATGCCGGATACGTTACCCAGTCGGACACCAATCTCGGAAAGTCGCTTCATCGCCGCATAGACGAGAGGGAGAGTGCCGCAGCGGGGGTCGAAATATATTGCGATACCAACAATTCGACGAACGATTTCCATGAACGCGAACGGGCGTCGCTAAAAGACAACGAATGATGCGCCGACTGACATACATATCGATTCTGACACTCCTGTGCGTCGCCGCCGCATCGGCACAGGAGCGTTACGAGCGTGTCGTGCGCCACAACCTTTGGAACATGGGCGGCGGTACGGCGGGGCTGCGGCTCGATTCGCTCTCGACGTCGTATGCCGAGGCGTACGCGGCAATGGAGAACGGACGCTTCGTCCCGACATCCGGTTCGGCGGACAGTTGGGCTTTCGGCGCGCGGATGAAGTCGGTTTACCACCTGAAAAAGGTTTCGTTCGCCGGCGGATTCGGCTACGACTACTTCATGGGCAACCGCATGTGCGGTTCGATGCTCACCCGTCCGGGGTACTATCCGGTCGATATTCTCGAATTTACTCCGGGGCGCAAAATCCGCGAAACCTACTCTTTCGAGGGCGGCATGTCGGCGGAGTTGGGGCGCGGTCTGATGTTCGGTCTGCTCGCCGACGTTTCGGCGCAGAGTTATTCCAAGCGCAAAGACCTTCGCCACAAGAACAATGCGCTCGACTTGCGCGTGATGCCGTCGCTGACATATCGGTTCGCCGACGGAGCGGTCGGAGCGTCATACATTTTCGGGAAGACCGGCGAATCCGTATCGGCAGGAGTTTACGGAGTGTCGTCCGAGAACTATTATGCCTTTTTCGACAAAGGCATATGTTACGGCAGTTCGGAGTTGTGGACGGGCAGCGGCATCCACCTCGACGAAGCGGGAATCTCCGGATTCCCGGTGCGCGAGTTCACCAACGGCGCGATGTTGCAGGTTCAGTGGCACGGCATATACGCCGATGCATCGTATCGCCGCGGCAGCGGTCGCACGGGCGAGAAACTGACCATTTGGCATGAATTCCGCTCCGATGCCGTCGATGCGCATGTCGGTGCGAAGATTCGCGACCGTTGGTTCATCCGTGCGGGATTCGGATATTTCGACCAGACGAACAACGAGAACGTCATGAACTCCGTAACGGAAAACGGAGTTACGATAATGCGGAAATTCGGCTCGAACTCGATTTTCTCGCGCCGCAGTTACTCGGCGTCGCTCGAAGCGGAGTATGCCGCCGACCGTTGGGAGATAATCCTCGGGGCGAACTGCGGGATGCTCGACCGCCTTTCGACGCTCGTATATCCGCAGTATCGCACGCATTCGATGAATTCGACGCGCATATTCGCCGACGCCCGAATGGAGTTCGGCGCGTTCGAGATTTCGCTGTCGGTTTCGGGTGCATTCGGAGGTTCGGATGCGGACGGAGGTGTCGTTGCGGAGGGTATCGATTCGGGAGACTATCCGGTTTGTCTCGGCGATTTCCTTGCTGCCGAAACCGAATGGTTCACCGCCTCGCGCGTCGGCTGCGGAGCGGGATTGCGCTGCAACATCCGTAAATTCTACATCGACCTGCGCGGCGACTATACCCGTGCATTCGGCGTGCAGGCACTCGGATGCAACCGTACGGTCGCGCGGCTGTCGGCGGGATACAGATTTTAAGAATTAATATCGTTAATTCGTCATCCCGAGCGAAGCGAAGAATCTGTTTCGAGATGCGAAGCAACAGATTCTTCGCTACGCTCGAAATGACAGGGAAAACGAAATTTGAACAGAAAAATTACATATATTAAGTATTAACCATAAAAACAAAAGATTATGAAAAAGTTTACATTCTTCGCACTCGCAGCGGCTCTCATTTGCGCCGGCTGCGACAAAAACGATGACGGCGGCAAAACCCCGGAAGATCCTACGAAACTCGTCTATGGAGGCGTAACCTACAATGTCGTAACTCTCGCCGACGGCAATACGTGGATGGCGGAAAACCTGCGCTACGTTCCGGAAGGCAAAACCGTATCGAGCGACTATACAGCCGATGCCGGCATCTGGTATCCGGCGGGTGCCGACAAGGTCGCCGATCCTTCGCTCGCCGAAACCAAAGGTCTGCTTTACGACTGCGCGACCGCTTTCGGCGTCGATGCCGTAACCGAGGAGACCGCCTATTCGTTCGAAGGCAAGCAGGGTATCTGCCCTGACGGCTGGCATATCCCGACCAATGCCGAACTCACCGGTCTTGTCGGTCATAACGCCAATGGCGCAATGGTAGATACTGCCGCTCCTTATTATGATGCAGAGGCAAAGGGCGCGCTTATCGACGTTCTCGATGAAGCGGGCTTCAACTGGACTTTTGTCGGTGTTCGCAACAAGACGACTCTTACGGGCAAAGGGTCTTATCTCTGCACCGTTTACGAAGATGCGGTGGGCGCGATGTCGTATGTTCTCGGTTCGACCTGCTATCAGGTGAAGAAGAATGCCGATAACGTCGTAACCAATTACCAGTACTATTCGCTGATGTCCACCTACAACAAATCCAACAAGAAACTTTCGGTGGCTTACGGCAACGTCATGTCGGGCATGTCGGTTCGCTGCGTGAAAAACAAATAACGGATGAAACGTACCATATTATCTGTTCTGATGATGTTCACAACCCTCGCGGCTTTTGCCGACGAGGGTATGTGGCTTGTAAACGGGGTCGATGCGCAGATGTACCGTCGTATGAAGAAGATGGGTCTGCGGCTTAAAGCCGACGAACTTTACAGCGAGCATTCACCGGCTTTGTGCGATGCCGTCGTCGCAGTCAATGGCGGCATGGGAAGCGGCAGCATGATTTCGGACGAGGGGCTGATGATTACCAATCACCATGTCGCTTACAGTGCGATTTGTGCAATCACCGCGCCCGAACACAATTACCTCGAAAACGGCTTCTGGGCTGCTTCGCGCGAGAAAGAGATTCCGCTCGAAGGTTTTACGGTGCAGTTTCTGCGCGGCATAATCGACGTTACCGACGAGGCTGCGGCTCTCCGCGACTCGATGATAGCCGAGAAGAAGTGGAACGTCATGGGAACCCGCCGTCTTGCCAAGAGGATGCAGGAGCGTTATGCCAAGACGACCGAGTTCACGCCGTCGTTCGAATCGATGTGGGGCGGCAAGAAGTACTATATCTACCTTTACGAAATTTTCCGCGACGTGCGTTTGGTTGCCGCTCCTCCTGCCCGTTTGGGAGCATTCGGCGGCGACACCGACAACTGGGGCTGGCCTCAGCACAAGGCCGATTTCACCATCTGCCGCGTCTATGCAGACAAGGACGGCAAACCTGCCGGATACTCCGCAGACAATGTTCCGCTGCATCCGGACCGGCGTCTGCATGTCGCACCGAAAAGCGTTTCGGAGGGCGATTTCACGATGGTTATCGGTTACCCGGGAACGACGCACCGCTACATGTCGTCGTTCGCTGTCGATGAGAAGCGTCAGGTTCGCAATCCTGTCGTCGTCGATGCCCGTCATCGCCGCATGGACATCATGCGCAAAGGGATGGAGCGCAACGACACGGTGCGCATGAACTATTCCGACCGCTATTTCGGACTCTCCAACTATGCCGACTATGCGAAATGGGAGAACATCTGTTTCGCCCGTTTCGACGTGAAAGGGATACGTGAAGCCGAGGAGAAGGATTTGCAGGCTTGGATAGAGTCCGATTCCGCCCGCAATGCACAGTACGGCGGACTGCTCGCCCGAATGAAAAAGGGTTACGAGGCACGGCGCGATGCCATGCGCGTGCGCACCGACTTTTCGGAACGCTGGTTCGGAATCAGCGAAGCGATGATTATGGCGAACCGTCTCGCATCGCAGGTCGGACGCCTCAAACAGCGCGGCGAATACATGCTCGATTTGAACGACGGGAAGCAGGGGCGTCTTGCAGCGTCGATAGAGCGTCTCGCCAAGGCTGACCCCGAAACCGACCGCGCGCTGTTCGTCGAGGTCGGCGGCAGTTTCTTCGACAAAGTTCCGCATGATTATCTCGTGAAACCTGTCCGGGAGCGTCTCGCGGAGTTCGGCGGCGATGCCCGCAAGATGCTCGAATGGACTTACGACAACTCCTGCTGCCGTTCGCCGGAGCGTCTGCGCGAGTTCTTCGCCTCTCCGCGCCGAATCAAGGCCGTCATGTCCGACCCGCTCGTTTCGCTCGTCTCGTCCATATCGTTCCGTCCGTTCATGCGTAATGTGTTCATGGCTGAAAAGAGCGTCGGCGCATCGGTTGCTGCCGACGAGCGCGAATATGCGTCGCTGATTTACGATTTCCGCAATTCCGGGGGCAAAGAGCAGTATCCGAACGCCAATTCGACCATGCGCATGAGTTACGGCAAGGTCTGCCCGCTCGACCCTCGCGACGGCGTGCACTACGACTGGCGTTCGACCACGACCGGTTATGTCGAGAAAATCGACGAGTCGAACCATGATTTCCGTTCGGATGCCGGGATGCTCGGCATGATTGCTTCGGCATCCGCTCCGGTTCAGGTGAATTTCCTCACCGACAACGATATTACGGGCGGCAATTCGGGCTCTCCGGTAGTGAACGGTCGCGGCGAAATCGTAGGACTCGCTTTCGACGGCAACCGCGAATCCATGGCGGGAGACGTCTATTTCGACCCGAAATATTCCCGCACGGTTTGCGTCGATATGGGATACATAATGTGGATTCTGCGCAATTACGCTCCGCAGTCGCTGACGGAGGAGATTCTCCGATAGTCTGCGGTCGTCCGATAAAGATTCCGCCGTCTCCGGTTTCGGGGACGGCGGAATCTTTTGCAGCGGAGAGCGGAATCCTTCAAGTCCTAAACGGCTTTAAAGACCTTAAAAAGCGTCCGCGGAGAATATTCTCCGCGGACGCTTTCGACCTTGCAAACTTTGTCAGCCGCCTATCCGAGCAGCATGAACGCTATCGGTATGGCGATGCCGATAAGGAGTTCTATTCCGCCGCGACCCCAAAGCCCGTGCTTGCCCTTGACCATGACAAGTCCGGTAAAGACTATCACGACGAGCGACAGCAGGAATATGTCCGAAAACCATGTCCAATAACGGCTCGGATTGTAGTGCAGGCGGTTTATCGCGCTGATTACCGGACGCTTCTTGATGGATTCGTATATTGCTTCGCCCGTATTGCGGTTCACGAGCAGCGACGAACCGCCGCGAATGAATACTTTGAACGACTCCGCATCGAAATCGTATACGGCGGTGAAATTGTCGGCTTCGCCCCACTGTTCGAGCAGCGAGCGGGCATACGCCTCGTCCACCGTCTCCGGCACTCCGCCGATTGTGTAGCGATGCTGTTCGATGCGGTAGTTGGCATTGAAATCCTCCTTGTGATTGAGCATGAATCCCGATATCGCATATACGAACAGAACGCCCGAAAATACATACGACAAATCGCGATGCAACGTGCGGCTCCACTTGCGCACCGAAGTCATGATATCCTTCATAGCGAAAGACGCAGCGTTGAATTACAGAATCTTGTAACTTTTCGCAATGACATAGAATACCGACAGATAGTTCTTCCCCTCCTTGGCATTGCGTTCGGCTATGCGCTTGCGGAAATTGTCTATCTTCTGCTGTTCCGTGTTGCCCTGATCGCCGCGTGCAGCCGATTCGGTGGCGCAGCCGTCGTGTTCGCCTACTTTATTGCCGTTCTTGATGCGGTCTTCCCAGTTTTTCAGATAGGTTTCGTCGATGCGGGTCTCCATCAGCGTGCCTGCGACCTGCACCGGTTCGTTCACCACGTCGTCCTTGAATGCGCCGGTCTCCTTGCTGCTTTCGACGCGCAGCAGACCTTTGGCTCCGCGCAGGAACATCTTGCGCCCTCCGTGGCTGCAAATATGGGTGCAAAGACCCTCTACGGTAATCTCCTTGCCTACGTACTGTTCGCCGTCGGCGAGCACTTCGTCGATTTTCATCGATTGAGCCGATACGTTCGCGGTGGCGAAAATCGCAACGACAATCGCTGCCGCCATTCCTAAAATTCGTTTCATTGTCTTATCGTTTTTTAATCGGTTGTCATTCGAAGCCAAAGGTACGAAAACAATGTTAAAGAAACGAATAAATCCGGCACAAAAACGATTGCTTCCGATTTTTTATTCATGTGCCGGTTATTCCCGGTTCGATTGTGCGCAAATGCAAAGGGCGGCTGAACCGTGCCGCCCCTCGCATTCGTTGTCTATTCGCCGATTTTGAAAATCGCGACGCTGACCGGCTGCATGGTGAACGTATGCTTGTCGGCAGAAGTCTTGCATTTGGCGAGTTTCGCATCGTTGCCGTAAATCCACGACGCCTTTTTGCCGAGTTTGGCGATGTCGCCCGAAACCTTGCGACCGCTCGGGTTGAACACGACGATGTATTTCTCGCCGCCGAGCGAACGCTTGTATATCATCGGGTAAGGGTTGTCGAGGTCGCCGACGTACTCCCAGTCGCCCGCAGTGCCGAGTGCCGGTATGGATTTGCGCAGAGAGATAAGCCCTTTGACGTAGTTCAGAATCGAGTTCGGGTCGTCGGTCTGCGTTGCGACGTTCGGATACTCCGGAGCGTTGTCGGTCGGCAGATAGAGTTTGGCTTCATTCTTCACGGTCGAGAATCCGGCGTTCTTCGTCGTATCCCACTGCATCGGCGTGCGGCAGGTCGAACGGTTGCGGGACGAGAGGCTGCCCTCTTTTACCGGAGCGTATTCGAGATTGCGCATGCCGATCTCCTCGCCGTAGTATACTATCGGCGGGGTAGGAAGGGTGAGGAACATGGTTATCGCCACCTTGTGCTCCTCGGGAGTGTTGCGGTTCATGCGGTTCAGACGCCAGATGTCGTGGCTGCAAGTCGGCATCGATGCGTAACCGCCCAGACGCTTGAACGTCTCGACGACCTGACCGTAGAGTTTTATCGGCTCGTGAAGATCGCCCTTGCCCTTCTTGTTGAAATAGCAGTCGGTATATACCATCTTGTCGGTGGTTTCGCATACGAGCGGACGATATATTTTGCCGCAAATCTTGTCCGCTCCGTGAATCAGCAGGTCGATGTCGAATCCGGCGCGCAAAGCCTCCTCGGGGATGCCCCATTCAGCCATCATGATGTTTTCCGGATATTTGGCGTCGTACCATGTGAAAATTTCGTTCCACAGGCGGCATATTCCGTCCTTGGCCTTGTTGTCGCTCTTGATGAGCGAACTCGCCATGTCTACGCGGAATCCGTCCACGCCTTTGTCGCACCAGAATGCGATGATGTTTTTCAGTTCGTTGCGCACTGCCGTCGGTCCTGCATCGTCGTATCCCTGCTCCCACGGATGTTTGGGGTCGGGCTTGTAGTAACCGTAGTTGAGTGCGGGCTGGATGTCGAAGAAATTCTTCATGTAGTAGCCGTTGCGCGGGAAGTCGTTATTGACGAACTTTTTGGTCGGCTTCTTGAAATCCTTGCCCTCAGTCCAGATGAAATAGTCGCTGTACTCGTTGCGTTCGGCCTTGCACGACGCCTTGAACCACGGGTGTTTGTTCGAGGTGTGTCCGGCGACGAGGTCGAGCAGCACCTTGATGCCTTTGGCATGCGCATCGGCGACGAGGGCGTCGAGGTCTTCATTGGTGCCGAACCGCGGATCGATTTTGTAGAAGTCGGTGATGTCGTAACCTCCGTCTTTCCAGTCGCTGGCGAAGCACGGCGAGAGCCAGATGCAGTTGAATCCGGTGCTCTTGATGTAGTCGAGTTTCGAGCGGATTCCGTTGAGGTCGCCTATGCCGTTGCCGTCGGAATCCATGTAGGATGACGGATAGATGTGGTAGATGTAGGCGTCGTCGAGCCATTTCGGATGTTCTTTGGCGGATGCGGCATTCAGAGTCAGGAGCGATGCTGCTGCGATTGCGAAAACGAGTTTGATTTTTTTCATGGGTTTATGTTTTGTTTACAGTAAATGAATCAGTCGTTCGAGAGCCCATTTGTGAGACCCTTTGACCAGAATTGTCGCTCCCGACGGCGGACAGGCGCGCAGGTATTCGGCAGCCTCCTCCGTCGTGGAGAAAGAGATGCAGTTCGCCGCCTCTTCGCCGAGCGATTCGCGAGCCTTTGCGAATTCGCTTCCGATGAGCAGAAGCCGGGCACCCCCGATTCGCACAGCCGCTTCGAGAACCTTGCGGTGCTCCTCTGCCGACCACTGCCCGAGTTCGAGCATGTCGCCGAGAATCAACATTTTGTTCGCTCCCGCCTGCGATGCGAGGTTGGCAGTCGCCGCCTGCATGCTCGACGGGTTGGCATTGTAACAATCGACAATCAGCCGGTTGCGCGCGGTCGTTACCTCCTGCGAACGGTTGTTGTCGGGTTCGTATCCCGCGACGGCTTCGCGGATTCGTTCGCCGTCGATGTCGAAATAGCGTCCGACGGCGGTCGCCGCCGCGATGTTGGCACGGTTGTATTCGCCCGAAAGACGGCTTTCGATACCGTCGGCGACAGTGCGCGAATAGTATTCGACGGCCATATCCTTGCGTTCCGAAGCCATTTCGACGAGTACGGCGTCCTCCTGCGGAACGAATGCCCGTCCGCCGTTGAGGCAGAGATAGTCGAAAAGTTCGCCCTTGCCGCGGCGAATGCCCCCGACGCCGCCGAATCCCTCCAAGTGCGACCGTCCGATATTGGTTATTATTCCGTAGTTCGGCTCCGCGATTCGGCACAGGGCGGCAATCTCTCCGCATGCGCTCGCCCCCATTTCGACCACGCCGAATTGCGTGTCGCGGTTCATCGACAACAGCGTCAGCGGCACTCCGATATGGTTGTTGAGGTTGCCGCGGGTCGCTCCGACCTCGAACCGTTCGGCGAGTACGCGTGCGACCAACTCCTTGGTGGTCGTCTTGCCGTTGCTGCCGACGATGCCGACAATCGGAATCGCAAGCCGACGCCGGTGTTCGCGAGCCAGATTCTGCAACGCTTCGAGAGTGTCGCCGACGCGTACCATGCGGTCGGCGTATTCGGGATGGCGCGCGGCAGGGTCGTCCGAATCGACGACGGCATACGACGCTCCTGCGGCAAGCGCATCGGCGGCGAATGCGTTGCCGTCGAACGATGCGCCGTGCAGTGCGAAGAACATCGAGCCCGGCTCGATGCGCCGAGAGTCGGTGCCCACGCCCGAACATTTTTCAAAAATGCCGTACAAATCCTTTGTCCCGTACATCGTCAGATATGCTTTTCTCCGTCGTTGAACTTCACTTCGTCGATATATTTCTTGATATTCTGCTCCTCCGAACGCGGACATATCATCAGCACGTCGTCGGTATCTATCACCATGTAGTCGCGCAGCCCGTTGATGACGGCGATTTTTCCCTCGGGCAGCGAAATTATCGAGTTCCGCGTATCGTAGGTGTAGCATCCCTCGGCGGGTTTGGCGTTGGCGTACTTGTCCTTTCGCGAATGCTGGTAGAGCGAGCCCCACGTGCCCACGTCGCTCCATCCGAAGTCGCCGCAGCGGACGAAGACGTTGTCGGCCTTCTCCATTACTCCGTAGTCGATCGAAATGGCGCGGCATTCGGAGAATACGCGTTCGATGGATTCGGCTTCGCGCGGAGTGCCGTAGTCGTCGTTTATCGACGAGAAGAGCGCGTGATGTTCGGGCAGATGCTTCTCGACGGCCTCGATGATATCGCGGACTTTCCATACGAAAATGCCGGAATTCCAGAAAAATTCTCCGCAACTGATGAATTTCTGCGCCATTTCGAGGTCGGGTTTCTCGGTGAAACACTTCACCTTGGAGATTCGGCGACCGTCGGATTTCTGGATGTATCCGTATCCGGTTTCGGGACGGCTCGGCGTTATGCCGATGGTCATCAGGGCGTCGCAGCCGTCGGCGAAATCGACCGCATCCGAGATTATCTCGCGGAATGCTGCCGGGTCGAGCACGAGGTGGTCGGACGGCGATACTATCATCATCGCTTCCGGATCGATTTTGTTCAGACAGTAGGCGGCATAGCAGATGCACGGCGCGGTGTTGCGCCCGACAGGCTCGCACAAAACCTGATGTTCGCCGATTTCGGGGATGTGTTCGAGCACCAACTGTTTGTATCGGGCGTTGGTTACGACCAAAAAGTGCTCCGACGGCACGAATTCGGCGAAACGTTCGTAAGTCATGCGAATGAACGATTTGCCGGTTCCGAGTATGTCGAGGAACTGTTTGGGCATGTCGCGCCGGCTTTTGGGCCAGAATCTCGTGCCTATTCCGCCCGCCATGATAACGCAATAAATCTCTCTTTCGGTAGTCATATGCAGTTATAATTTGTATTCGCAGAAACAAAGATAAAAATATTTTATAACTTTGTCCGGTTAAAATCACCAAATAATGAAAATAAAATTATTTACGATACCCAATATCATAACGCTCTCCAACCTGCTCTGCGGTACGGGGTCTATCGTCGCATCGCTGATGTACGAAGACCTTACGATGGCATTCGTGCTGATTATGGCTGCCGCCGTTTGCGATTTCTTCGACGGTTTCGCCGCGCGGGTTCTCCGCCAGCCGTCGGAAATAGGCGTTCAACTCGATTCGCTGGCGGATATGGTGTCGTTCGGCACCGCTCCTGCCGCCGCGCTTTATTCATTGTGCGGCTATATGCCGATGATGTCGGATTTCGGCGAATGGTTTTCCCGGACGCTGCGCTTCGTTCCGTTCATCATTACGGCGTTCTCGGCACTGCGGCTCGCCAAGTTCAATATCGACGAAACGCAGCACGAGGAGTTCTGCGGACTTACGACGACCGCCAACGGCATATTCTGCTCGTCGTTCGCCATGCTGTGCGTCGAGAGCGACTGGTGCATTTTGCAGGAGTGGATAGTCGTCTTGTCGATAATCATGGCGGCACTGCTCGTCAGCCCGATACGCATGTTCTCGTTCAAGATGAAAACATACGGCTGGAAGGGCAACCGCATGCGCTGGCTGTTCGCAGGCTTCGCTGTTTTGTCGCTTTTGACGCTTCGGATATACGCAATTCCGCTCATTATCGTTATATATATCGTCGTTTCGACATTGTCGTGGATTTTCAAAAAGACGAACCGTACCGAATGTTCAAAGTGATTCGCCTAATAATGTCCGTTTTCGTGCCGGTGCTGCTGCTGTCGGCGGTGTGCGGTGTGGCTCATGCGCAGGTGGATGCCAGCGCACTGATGCGTGCGCAGCGCAACGGGCAGGATATCACGGGCGGATACGGGCAGAATCCGTATGAAAATCCCGAAGAGCAGAACGGCGAAGAGGAAAACAAGGGCGAGCAGGCGGATTCGACCAAGAAACGCGAGCGCAAACCTCTGGAATCCTACTTTTTCAACGACTCGATACGTGCGCTGCGCAATTTCAGGTGGAACATCGACCGCGACTACAACAAGGTCGATATTCATCCGCTCGACACCACGCTGGCGGCTTGGCGCATCGACTATCCGCACTACCGCGAACGGTTGGGCAGCAACTCGGTCGGCGGATTGGGTCAGGCATCGACGGAGGTGAACTATTTCGAACGCAGCCGGTCGCGCGAATTTACGTTCTCGCAGCCTTACGACGCCTACAACTACACGATGGAGAACGTGCCGTTCTACAACATGAAGCATCCGTACATTTGGCTCACATATCTCGAATCGGGACAGAAACGTTACCGCGAAGAGCACTTCGAGGCTACCGTGTCGCAGAACATTTCGCCCTCCACCTCGGTAAGTCTGAATTATCTGGCTCGCGGCGCGCGGGGAAAATACGACAGGGCGAGAGTGAAGAACCACAATTTCGCCGGGACGTTCGCACACACCGGACGCCGGTACTCCGTCCATGCCGGCTACTTCAACAACCATATCGAGCAGCAGGAGAACGGCGGCGTCGTGGGCGAATGGGCGATAACCGACACCACGTTCGAAATGCCGTCGGGCATCCCGATGAAACTCGCTTCGGCGAATGCCCGCAACATCTATCGCAACAATGCGTTCTTCATAAAGCAGTCTATCGGCATCCCGTTGCAGCGAATGACCGAACGCGATTTTTCGATGGCGGAACTCTCCGCCGTCTATATCGGGCATTCGTTCGAGTACAATTCGTGGAGCAAAATCTACACCGACAATTACGCGACCTATACCGACGAGCGGCATTCGCGCAACGAAGACGGCACCTATACGCCGGCGACGGACGTATACTACAAAAACTGGTATCTGAACCCTGTCGAAACCCGCGACTCGACATACGAACGCATCATCTCGAACCGGCTTTTCGTGCAGGCGCAGCCGTGGGACAGAAACGGCGTGGTCGGTACGATAGACGGAGGCGTGGGGCTGGACTGCCACACCTATTCGCAGTTCTCGCTCGGCGACTATCTGTCGGGCAAAGAGAAGAAGGTGAACAGAACGTCGTGGTTCGCTTATGCGTCCGTGGACGGAAAAATCAAGAAGTATGTCGATTGGGGAGCCGATTTCAAAATCTATCCGTCGGGTTATCGCGGCGGCGACTATTCGTTCGGCGCGCGGGTCGCATTCAAGGCTTACATCAAGGGCAAACCTTTGATACTAAAAGGCAATTTCTCCGAATCGGGCACGTCGGCGGGTTATTGGCAGGAGAACTGGTCGTCGAACCACTACCGCTGGTCGAACGATTTCGGCAAGGAGTCCGAAACGAGATTCGACATAGCATTTCTCGTTCCCGACTACGGCGTGGAAATAGGCGTATGGCAGAGTTTTTTGCGCAACAAGGTGTATTACGATGCCGATTGCATGCCGCGTCAATTTTCGGGCAACGTGAGCCTGACGAGCATCTACGCGCAGAAGGATTTCACGATAAAGGGGCTGCATCTGAATCACCGTGTGCTCGTGCAACTCACCTCCGACCGCGAAGTCATACCGCTGCCGCTCGTGTCGGCGTTTCTGTCGTATTACTACGAATTCTGGGTCAAACGCGACGTGCTGCGATTGCAGATAGGTCTCGACGGACGTTTCAATACGAGTTACTATGCGCAGGGTTACAATCCGGCTCTGTCGGTGTTCTACAATCAGAACGAAGTGGAGGTCGGCAATTATCCCTATATCGATGCGTTCGTGTCGGCGAAGTGGAAACGTATGAGGATACTTATCAAGTATCAGCATCTGAATCAGGGGTTGTTCGGCAACAACGAGTTCTTCTCGATAGCGAAATACCCGCTCAACCCGGGAATGTTCAAGATAGGTCTTTCGTGGGCGTTCTACGACTGACCGCCGGCGTTGCGGAGCGCGTTTTGCGGCGCATTATCCGCCGGTACGGCATAAAAAGCAGACTATGAGGATTTTCAGAAACATAATCATTCCCGCATCGTTCGCTGTCGTCGCGGCGGCGGTTTCGGTCGTTTGGCTGCAATCGCTGCGTCGTGTCGAGCCTGTTGCCGAGGTGCAGCCCGAAAGCGAACTGCTGTCGGAGGAGGAGTGCGAAATCTCGATTTACGACAATGTTTTCCGCCGTGTCGGCAGAACTTGCGGCATCGACTGGCGGCTGATGAGTGCCATGGCGTACAGCGAATCGCGCTTTTGCAACGATGCCGTGTCGCCGATGGGTGCGATGGGGTTGATGCAGATAATGCCTTACGTTGCGCGCGAATACGGCATATCGGACGAACAGTTGCTCGACCCGGTGGTCAATATCGAGTTGGCTGCGCGAATAATCAAGTCGGTGGAGAAGATGATGCGGCTGCCGCAAAAAATGCCGCTGCGCGACCGTACGGCATTGCTGCTCGCATGCTATAACGGCGGGTATGCCCATATCGCCGACGCCCGCAATCTTGCGAGTTATTACGGCGAGGACGACCGTTCGTGGGAGGTCGTGGCAGAATATCTCGAACTGCTCGCCGAATCCGATTTCTATGAACACGAAGCGGTCAGTTACGGCGAGTTTAAGGGCAGCGGCGAGACCATAAAGTACGTCGATGCCGTCATGTCGCGCTACGACCACTATTGCCGCACCTTCCCGTCCGACGACGGAGCATAGCGGAACGGATACCGACAGACAATATCGATTTTTCAGGCAGTACAGGCATTATACGACATGTATTGCCCGCCATGCTTTCCCCGTTATCGCACTGCCGGTCGGAAAATATTTTTTCTCGTGCAAGGGTATAGATTCGCGTCCGAATGCGGAATAGACGGATTACGGACCGAATTGCCCGAATTGCGG
>CAYRSF010000068.1:0-9117 GCA_964427035.1 uncultured Alistipes sp. | reverse complement strand
TGCTTGTTGCCGCGGATTATGTGGTCTTCGGGCAGATATTGTTTCCAATATCCGAAAGCCTCGTCGTCGAACGGCACACCGTCCTCCTCCGACCCTTCGAATACGGTAGCGTACATGCGCTCTTTCGGCAGTTTATATACCTCGGTAAGCAGTTCCCATGCCCACGAGATAGCCTCTTTCTTGAAATAATCGCCGTACGACCAGTTGCCGAGCATCTCGAACATCGTATGGTGATAAGTATCGTGTCCGACCTCTTCGAGATCGTTATGCTTGCCCGATACGCGAAGACATTTCTGGGTATCGGCGGCTCTCGGATATTTGCGCGGCGCATTGCCAAGGAAGATATCCTTGAACTGATTCATTCCGGCGTTGGTGAACATCAGCGTCGGGTCGTTCTTGACAACCATCGGAGCGGACGGAACGATAGCATGTCCCTTGCTCTCGAAGAAATCGAGAAACGCTTGTCTGATTTTATTGGATTCCATATATACGTTTATTGTTATTCCATGCGTTATTATACCGGTTGCAAAAGTATAAAATTTACACTAATTTTGCACCTATATATATAATAAAGTTTTACGACCGTGAACAAAAAGCAGGGCAATAACGGAATCGCATCGGATTCGGGGCGCAGCAAACGAACAGTCCGTTACAGTCTGCTCCGGAAACTGTTGCTCGGGTTCATAGCCGTATCTTTGTTGAACGCCGCCTTTTCATATTTCGCATTTACGCCGAAAATGTCCGTCATCGGGAACGAAAATCGCGAACTGAAAATCAAATACGACATAATGCATGACCGCATCCGCACGCTGCAAAGCAAACTCGACGAAATCAGGCATCGCGACAGATTCGTATATCGCGCACTGTTCTCGGTAGATACGATGGAAGTGAACGGAATATTCGAGCCGTATCCCGACTCGAAGTACGCCGATTTGCAAAACGACGAGTATTCGGCACTGATGACATCGACATGGATGAAACTCGATGCTCTGGCGAGAGAGACGTATGCGGAATCGCTGTCGCTCGACGAATTGCAGATTCTCGCCAAAAACAAGGAGCGCATGTCGCTCGCCATACCTGCCGTATGGCCTATCGACCGCACGGAACTCGAAGCGTTCTTCGCATTCGGAATGAGAGAGAGACATCCGATTACCAAAACACGCAAATTTCACAAGGGTGTGGATATGTCGTGCAAACTCGGCACTCCGGTCTATGCCACGGGCGATGCGATAGTCGAAAAGACCGACATCGGAATGCGCCGCCGCGGATACGGAAAACAGATACTGCTAAACCACGAATTCGGCTACAAGACCCGTTATGCCCATTTGAGCAGTATTTTCGTCAAACCGGGCGACAAGGTAACACGCGGACAACTCATAGGCGAAGTCGGCTCGTCCGGAGGTTCGACCGGAGCGCACCTCCACTACGAAGTTATCCATGCGGGTCGCAACGTAAATCCGGTCAATTACTTCAATCGCAATATGTCGAGCGAGGAATACCGCACGCTCATGGAGAACATAAGATACAATGCCGACCTCGAAACCGAATAGACGAATGGCAAAGGAACGCAATGACATAAAGCCGTCCGACAACGCAACGATAGGACACAACATTTCGCGGCTGCTCACCAAAATGCTGACATGGCTGGGGGTTGCGATACTGTATTACATCGTGTTCTCGATGCTTTTCGATACGCCGGCAGAATACGCGCTCCGCCACTCGACCGACAAATTGCGGAAGGAATACGATGAACTCGAAGCCCGTTACGACACGTTGAGCATGGTTCTCGACAACGTAATCGAGCGGGATCGCAACATTTTCCGCATACTTTTCGAGTCGGAGCCATACGATTTCAATTCGGAATACGAACAGCAGCGGCTCGAACTGCACGAACGGCTTCTCGAAAAGTCGAACCGCAAAATGATGCGCGAAATGGAAAATGCGGCGGACGCCTTCGAAAAGCGGCTCGCGGAACTCGAAACATCATACGGGGAGTTGCAGGACAAGTTCGACTCGCTCGGCGACAGCCGCGACAACATTCCGTCCATACAGCCGGTAACCAATCATCAACTTACGCTGCTTACTGCCGGTTACGGCTCACTGATACATCCGTTCTACCGCACCTTGCAGTCGCATCAGGGCGTAGACTACACAATACCGGAGGGTTCGCGGATATTCGCGACAGCCGACGGAGTGGTCAAGGAGGTGTCGGGCAAAAATTCGACATCGGGACTGACGGTCGTCATCGATCATCGCAACGGATACACGACATCGTACAGCCATCTGCAAAGCACGAAGGTCAAGAAAGGCACACGCGTAAACCGCGGCGACATCATCGCTCTGTCGGGCAACTCCGGATTGTCGCTTTCGCCGCATCTGCATTACGAGGTGCGTTACAACGACATGCGCGTAGACCCGATACACTACTTTTTCATGGAACTAACTCCCGACGAATACCAGCGAATCATAAGAATCGCCCGTTCGGGAATGCAATCGTTCGACTGACAACATGCCGATAAAACTGCTATTGCTCGATTTCGACGGTACGCTCGCAAACACAGGACGCGCCAATGCCGTTTCATACATCGAAGCCCTCATGGAAGAGGGCATAGAACTGACGGCGGAAGTATACCGCCGCAAATATTTCGGATTGCGATGTCCCGAATTTCTGCGCGACTTGGGAATCACCGCTCCGGACAGGATAGACCGCATCCGCCGGCGCAAGGTGGAGATATACCCTACCCATTTCGACCTCATTTCGCTGAACGAACCGTTATGGAATTTCGTACAGGATTTTCGGCGTCAGGGCGGATTGGCATGGACAGTATCGACAGGGCATTTGTCGAATATACGCAATGCCATGAAACACTTGGGAATAGAGGACGGCTTCGACGGAATATTGTCGTCGGACGACGTCGAGCGGTCGAAACCGGCACCCGACTGCTTCCTGAAAGCGATGCGTATCGTCGGCGCGGAACCGTCCGAAACCCTGATATTCGAGGACTCGGAAATCGGGCTGCAAGCGGCAGAAGCCAGCGGCGCACCGTTCATCAAGGTAACGCTGCCGTTTTAATCCGCCGTATTGCAACAAAAAATTGCCGCGCACTTACATCCGTTCGCGGCAATCACTATATAATATATATAGGTATATCATGATTTGTTGCGTGCGCAGACGGCGGCGAAATCGCAACTGTTGCAAGCATCCGCATCATCGCACTGACGGAACGGAACTGCCGGGTCGAACATCTCGCGAAGCGTTGCGCCGACATACTCCTCGAATTCGGCGGCATATTCGGAATAAGGGACGCCCGAACGTTCGAGCGACTTGTCGAAAATCAACGGCGAATACCCGCAGTCAGCCATTTTGCGGACATAATAGAGCACGGGCACGGCATCGCGACCGCACTCGTATCGCAACATCATGGCGTACAGCAGTGTATTTATGAAATTGGACAACCGCTGTTTCGCTTCGCCGCAAAAGAGTTGCGACAGACCGTCGAAAGTCAGATGTTCCGCCCCCGTTTTGTAATCGACCACTCGGATTTTGCCGTCATCGAGACTGTCCACACGGTCGGCATAACCCTTGAAGCGCATCTTCAACTTCCTGCCGCAGGAATCGAACGGAAAGTCGTACTCGACCGTGCGTTCGGTCGAAATAACGGCGAACGAATCGTTGGCGGCATCGTAACGAACGACGTTATCGCGCAAATATCGTGTTACGATATCTCTGATAATCAGCAAATCGCCGCTCAATTCAGGCAACTTTCCGTCCTTGCGGCCGAAATACACCCCGCTTATCGCTTCGTTCACCGCACGCTCCGCCGCACCCGACCCGACGAGCCGTTGCAGATGCGACGCCGGATGCTGCTCGCCGACAACCTTTCCGTAAAGCAGTTCCGCCGCCTTATGGAATATGTTGCCGAACGTCTGATTATCGACCTCCTCGGTCAGTTCGTCGTCCGTACGTATTTTCGCCACCGATGAAAAATAGAATTTCAACGGGCACTGCACATAACGCGAAAATGCAGTCGGCGACAGATATGAGCGTCCGTCGGTGAATCCTTCGAGGATATCCATTACAGCGTCGGTTTTGGGAATCACGACAGGTTTGCTGTCGGCGAGACCCACTTCTGCAACGACATCGGTTTTCGGGATGTCGAAATCGGTTTCGTACTCCAACTGCCTGATATAGCGGCTCGGCTCGCCCGTACTTTTTTCGTCGGCATGCGAGCAGTAGAACATGTAGACATTCTCTGCCCGCTGAATAAGGCGATAAAAATAGTAGGCATACACTCCCTCGTGGTGCTCCGGCGTCGGCAGTCCGTATGCGAAGCGAAGCCCGTAAGGGATGAACGACGAATCGGCGGTGCGACTGCCCGGGAAATTGTCGTCGGTCATCGACAGAATCAGTACATTGCGAAAATCGAGATTGCGCGTTTCGAGGATTCCCATAACCTGCAAGCCTTCGAGGGGTTCGCCCTCGAACGGTATGCGCTCGTTCTGCAAATGACGGCGCACCAAAGAGCGGCAGACGTCGTCCGAAACATCCATTCCGCACGACTGCAACATGTTATACAGTTTACCGAGGCTCTCCGACAAGACCGACAGATATTCGACGCGGAATCGCACCTCGTCGCCCCGGTAAGGCGTTTCCGCAGCCGCAGCGACTGCATCGCGCAGATACGGCATCAAATCGCGCCAACCGTTCGCGACCCGGAATATCCTTGCCAGCAGCGGTGTACGGGCGACGACCTCCGACGGCACGGAGATAAGGCGGTTTCTGACTATTTCATCGCGAATTCCGGCGATAATCTTCTTGTCGGAATCGGCGATATAGGGATGCGCCAGTATTCCGTCGGCATCTGCATAATAAAACGTGTCGCCCGACGCACCGGAACGCGCATGATGCTGCAATTCGAGCAACCGCTCCAAAAACGAATATGCCAACGTGCTGCGCAGCGGATAGCCCATCGTTACGTTCACCGCGCCGAGGTCTTCGGGCAGCGCATAGAGCAGCGGCATGAGCAGATTCTCGTCCGTCAGCACCACGGCGGTCTCTTTGTCCGGCTTTCCGCTGCGGGCAAGTTCGCGGAGCACCGAAACCGCATATTTGCATTGCGCCACGTTCGATCCTGCGGCGACCGTATGCAGTGAGCGGATATTGCGCAGATTGTCGTGGCTTATACCTCGTTCGGGAGGCAGTTCGCGAATGCTTCGGCGCACGAACATTCCGGCCTCCTGCATCGGATTGCCGACATAGTAATCGTCGTAATCCCAAAAGAAATCGACATCGTAATTGTTCGCCAGATAAGCGAGCAGCCGCCTTTCGCAAGTCGAAAGCGCATTGAATCCCGCGACGACATAACGACGCGGCGGCAGCGGATTCGCTTCGCCGCAATCGATGCGGCAGACAGCCTCGCGATATATCATGCCGGTATAGGCTATTCCGAGCGAGCGCAGCCGTTCGCGAAACTCCTCGTAGACGGTGCCGAGCGTTCGCCATATCGCCAGAAACCGCCGCTTCTGTTCCGAAAGCGACGCCTCCTCCCCTATCGTCCGCCAAAAATCGGCGATTATACGCAGTTGGGATTCGGTGAGATAGCCGACATCGGCTTCCAACTCCTTAATGTCGGAAATGTTGCGAAAAAGTTGCGACGCATCGACCATGTACTTGTCGATCATGTCGAAATCGGCGAGCAGCATTTCGCCCCAGAAATAAAATTTGTCGAAACTTTCGTCGTGATATTTGGAGTAGACGCCGTAAAGTTCGGTTATCAGTCGAATCTTATCGGCGGAATGCAATTCGGACAACTCCGACATCACGTCATCCATCGACAGATATTCAGGCTCCCATATCGGTCTGTCGGCTATCGAGGCGAGCGCATCGGCGAAAAACAGCCGTGCGCGACGCGACGAAAACATTATCGAGAGCGACGAAATGTCGTTCCCGTACTTGGCATAGAGCCGACCGGCGACCTCGGACAGGAAAGTGCGCATCGCAGTAAGCGGGCATTTAGTCCACCGATATTATGTCGCCGCCGAAAAGCGACGTTTTGCCGCGCACGATTCCGGGATTGCCGCGATAAAATATCTTCGCTCCCGTCGAGGTAACCGCCTCCAACCGCTCCGACGACCTGATGCGGACATTCGCTCCATGGGAAGCCTCGATGGTCGAAGATACGGTATTCAGCCCCCATGCCTCGATTTTGGCTGTCGAAACACCGATTTTGAGATAGCGCGACGACCCGTTGATAATAAGCGAACTTTTGCCCGTACACTCGATGAACGTATCGAGAGCCTGCACGTCTGCGGTAACTGCGGCACCGCCGGTAACCGACATATCGAGAATTCGGCATTCGAGCGGTCCGTCGAAAGAGACGGTCGCATGAGCGACTTTTACGTACGACAGCGAATCGTAATATATCGTAACATCGGTAACGTTCTCACGCTTCTGGTCGAAGCCCTCCTCGACCCGCAGCATGCCGTCCTTGTTCACCGACGCCTTGAATTTCGACGAAATATCGCCTTTGGTATCGTATACGATTCTCGTATCTTCGCTTTTATCGATGCGTTTCAGAGTTACGTTCATCGGACCGTCGATTTCCAGCCCCGAAAACGGCGACAGCAAATCCGTTTTGGGAATCGATGCCGCCCGTTCGGGCGTTTGCGCATGCGCAGACCCCGACGATGCAGTTTGAGCATAACACGGCATTACAGCCGACAGCAGTACAAAAATCGAAATCAATCTGTTCATACCCGTAATATTGTAAGTTTCGAAAGACCAAGGTACGACTTTTTGCGCAGATAACCGCATTCGGATACCATATTTTTAATATCTTTAAAACAAAAACGGCCGAAATAACTATGAACAGAATGCATGTAACTATTATCGGTTCTGTATTTTTCATCGGTTGCACCGACTATGGCAATCTCCACAACCGCATGGCTCTTGCCGAATTCCAAATTCCATCTTCGCCCGACTCCGCCCTTACGACGATAATGTCCATCGACCGCAGGCTTCTGAAAACTTCGAAAGACAATGCACTCTACGCGCTGATATATTCGCAGGCGTTGGACAAAAACTATATCGATGTGGCGAACGACTCGCTCACCCGCATCGCAGCGGACTTTTTCAATGAATACGGTCCTGCGCAAAAACGGATTCTCGCGAATTACTATCATGGTCGCGTGCTGCGCAACAGCGGCGAATACATAAAAGCGATGCTCGCATTTCTCGATGCCGAGCAGGACATCCAAAAGACCGGCGATAATTATATCGCCGGTTTGATATATACGCAAATGGGCGATATTTACAAACATTACTGCGACTACGCCAATAGTTTCGAGGCATACGACAAATCGCGCGAACATTACGAGAAAGCGGGGCTCGCCCGGCATCGGAATTATGCGCTACTGAATATGGGAAAAGTATTACTAAACACTAAAAATACCGACAAGGGAATCGAATATGTATATTTATCTTTATCAAATGCTGAAATAGATCAAGATTCAATATTAATCGGATTATGCCTAAAAGATCTGATGATGCAATACGACTTGTCAAATAACAACAAACAAGCCAACCATGTATTCAATATTTTTATTAATAATTTCCCGAACTTATTTTCTAATACAGATATAATTGGAACAATTGCACATATTCACGCAATAAATTATCAAAAAGAACTTACCCATAAATATTTAAAGCGAGGGTGGGAAATAACTAAAAATAAAATTGATTCTTCCGTAATGTATTACCATTCAGCCCGTGTAAATGTTCAATTCAAAAACTATAAACAGGCATATCTCGACTACAACAAATCGATGACGTTGCAGTTGGAACTGCTGCAAGAGTCGCTGCGGCAGCCGATAATATCGGCACAACGCGACTATTTCCACTCGAAATCCGAACAGAACCGCCGCCGATACATCGTATGCAGAGTTATCGCCGCGGTCATCGCACTGTTCGGCATCGCGATTTCAGCAGCAATCGCCCGATACATGCGATACCGAATACGGTTGAAAAACGAGGAGATCAACCGATACATGGCAACGGTGCACGAACTCCGAAGCACGCTGAAACAGCACGACGACGATATGTCGCCGCTGCTTGAACGCCTGCTGAAAGACAGGCTGCAACTTATCGACGAACTCGGCAACATGTATTACGAACAGCCGGGCACGGGCAAACGGCAGGAGATGATATACCGTAAAGTCAAAAACGTAATAGAAGATTTGAGCGACAACGAAAAGACGCTCGACGAACTGGAAGACATCGTAAACAAATGCCGAAACGGCATAATGACCCGATTGAGAAGAGAGATGCCCGAACTCAAAGAGAAAGATTTCAAACTGGCATGTTATCTGTTCGCCGGATTCTCCAACCGGGTCATCTGCGTATTTACCGGCGACAGAATCGAGAATGTTTACAAACGCAAATCACGGCTGAAAGCCAGAATCGCAGCATCGGACACACCGGGCTGCCGGGCATTTCTCGATACTATGTCCTGACGACGATTCACGAAATAACGAATTGAATACGCAGTATTCATATCGATTAACGATAACGGTGTGCATGGTGTCAGATTTTGGTGCGATGTTGAAATATATCATTATAGTTTTCAACAATTTGCAAGGCGTAATGTCAGACGAAAAACCGGTTGATTTTATTGATGAGTAGTAAAAAGAGTATAAATTTGCCGAAGACAATTTAACCATTTATCAAACCATTAAAAAATTAAAACGATGAAAAAAATTATTGCATCCATCTGTTCGGTATTGCTTGTTTTCGGTGCATCGACCGCGTCTGCCGCCGAATCAAAAGACGAAGTAGTAACTACACCCATAATCATTCGGCATGGCAGCGGCGATGAAGATCAGAAAATTCGTCCCCGTTCCGGAGAGTTCGTTCCTGTAACAGGCATATACGACAACGGGCGAGTGATTCTCGACTTCATCGAGGATATCGGAACCGCATGCGTAACGGTTGCCAACCAATCGACAGGCGAAACGTATTTCGACTACTGCGACTCCGCAGACGGACATTTCGAAATGGAAGTCTCGACGTCGAACGGCGAGTATCTGCTGACGATACAGACCGAAAACGGAACGATGTAT
>CAYRSF010000067.1:0-15359 GCA_964427035.1 uncultured Alistipes sp. | reverse complement strand
GCGGAAGCGCGTGCGGAAAAAGGCGGCTCCGAACGGGGTGCCGACAAGCAAAAGACGACGGAACCGGCAGCCGATGGCGATTCTGCCGCCGATTTGCGCCGCAAGGTCGATAAAGCGTCCGATGCCGCACGTCGCGGAGCGGATGCCCGACGAGGTCGAAGCGGCGAACATAAACCGGATACCGAATCCGTTTCGGATGTTCCGCAGACGGACTCGCTCGCGGCGACCGGAGCCGATTCGCTGCCTGCCGATACGGTTCGCATCGATTCGTTGAGGACGGATTCTCTCGCAGCCGCCAATGCTGCGGATACGCTGACGAAGGCGCAGCGTCGCGCATTGTTGAAAGAGCAGGCGAAGAAGGAGCGCGAGGCGCAGAAAAAGATAAAGGCGGAAGCGTTGCGCAAGAAACTCGACGAAATCGCCGACCGCCGTCAGGCAAAACGCACTGCGCAACTCCGGCGCATGGAGGCTGCCGATTCCGTCCGCAAGGCGAAGGCGCAGGCGAGAGCGGAGGAGCGGCTGCGAAAGTCATTGGCTAAAATGGCGAAGAAGGGCATCAGGGTCGCTCCGGCCGATTCGACCCTCTTCATAGGCATCGACTCGATGTTCGCAGCCGAACTCATGCAGCAGGATTCATCGGCGAACCGTATGCTCGATTCGCTGTTGGATGTATATTTCCCTAAAATGGAGGCGGACTCGGTCGCTGCCGATACCGTGGCGGTGGATTCCACCTACCGCCTGTTGCTCGGTTATCGCAACGTACGGATGTTCCGTTCGGATTTCCAGTCGGTTTGCGATTCGCTGACATTCTCGACCGTCGATTCCGTAATCCACATGTACATATCGCCTGTGCTTTGGAACGAAAGCAACCAAATCACCTCCGAGATAATGCACATCATAACGCGTAACCAGCAGGTCGTGCGGGCGGATTTCGAGGGCAAGCCTATGACCGTCGCCGAAATCGATACGCTGCATTACAATCAGGTGGCGGGCAAGGAGATGAGCGCGCATTTCCGCGACAACCAGATTTACCGCAACGACGTTAATGGCAATGTCCAAACCATATATTACATGGAGGAAAACGATCCGCCCGAAATAACCATGATGGCGTATATCGAGAGTGCCGACATGACTTCGTATATCGAAGACCGCCGTATAGTCGGGATTACCTATCGCGGCAATCCTACCTATATATTCTATCCGATGGACAAGATTCCGGAGAGTCAGCCGCTCTTTTTGCAGGACTTCAAGTGGGAGAAAGACCGCCGTCCGTCGAAAGAGGACGTCTTCAATCGCAAGATTCGCGAATCGTTGCGCGAGGTGAAAGAGGCTCTCGAAAAACCCGCATTCCCTATCAGCGATGCTCTCGACCGTCGCAAGGAGTATCTTATGCGCCGCAAGGCATGGTCGGATCGCACCGATACGCTCTCCGTCGAAACGTCGGAATGGCTCGAATCGCTCTCCACGGAGTATTGATGCCGGTATCCCGGATTGTTTATTTAAGGTCTTTAAAGTCATCAGGGACTTTGAGGACCTTAATTCCGCTTCGCTCTTTTTTTTGCTCTGAAAACAATCTCCCGCCGCTTCCTGTTTATAAATATTTTTAATATATTTGCAGCGCAATTCGGCTGCTATTCCGAATCGCAGTTCCGTTAGGTTGAAAAATGTTTTCTATATGCAGTGGTTGATTGATTTATTGTTCTCGAACAGCATTGCCAATTCGGTGCTTGTCGTCGCACTCACTATCGCGCTCGGTCTGCTGCTGAACCGTATCAAGTTCGGCTCCGTATCGCTCGGCATTACATGGGTGCTGTTCGTCGGAATCCTTTTGTCGCATTTAGGAATGGGTATCGATTCACGAATATGCCACTTCGTCAAGGAGTTCGGATTGATTCTGTTCGTCTATTCCATCGGTTTGCAGGTCGGACCCGGTTTCTTCTCCTCGTTGAAGGAGGGCGGGTTGCGCCTCAATCTGCTCGCTGCAACGATAATACTGCTGGGATGCGTCATTTGCTATGCGATACACGTCGTAACGGGCGAGGATCTGACTACCATGGTCGGCGTTCTGTCGGGTGCTGTAACCAATACGCCGGGTCTCGGTGCGGCGCAGCAGACCATATCCGATGTCGCCGGATATAACGACAACACTCTCGCATCGGCTTATGCTGTGGCTTATCCGTTGGGCGTTATCGGCATCATCGTGTCGATGCTCGTCATACGCGCCGTGTTCCGCATAAAAATCGCGAAGGAGACCGAAATCGCCGACAAGAGCAATGCCCCCCGGACCGTGCGTGTCGATATGCGCGTTACCAACAGGGCAGTCGTCGGCAAAACGGTCGCCGATGTGGGCCGTATCGCCCGCAGCCGGTTCGTTGTCGCCCGCATGATGTGCGAGGACATGAAACAGAAAATCGCATCCGGCGAAACCGTCCTTCACGAAAACGACATATTGCGCATCGTCGTAAGCAGTCAGGACGTCGAACTCGTGCAGTCGCTTATCGGCGAGAAAATCGTTTTGGACGACAAGCAGTGGCACTCGTCGTCTTCGAGCCTCGAAAAACGCCGTATCGTGGTTACCAAACCCCAACTCAACGGCAAACATATCGGCGATTTGCATATTCGCGAGAGTTACAACGTTACCATTACCCGTGTCGTTCGTGCCGGTATCGAACTCGTGGCATCATACGAACTGCGTCTGCAAATGGGAGATGTCGTAGTGGTCGTAGGCCGCAAGAACGACCTCGATCAGGTGGCGGCGATTCTCGGCAATTCGGTGAAACGTCTCGACCACCCGAACCTGCTGCCGATATTCTTCGGAATATTCCTCGGAGTGCTGCTCGGGTCGATTCCGATAATGTTCCCCGGCGTTCCGCAGCCGGTCAAACTCGGTCTTGCGGGGGGACCGCTCATCGTCGCCATTCTCGTGGCGCGTTACGGTCCGCGGTACAAACTCGTTACCTTTACGACCAACAGTGCGAACATGATGATTCGCGAAATCGGCATCTCGCTGTTTCTCGCTGCCGTAGGGCTCGGCGCGGGCGAATCTTTCGCAAGTTCGATTGCGGGAGGCGGCTACTGGTGGATACTCTATGGTGCGATAATTACCATGCTGCCGCTGCTGATTGTCGGTTTCATAGCGCGCAAATTCTGCCGCATCGACTATTTCTCCATCATGGGGCTGCTCTCGGGCGGCATGACCGACCCGCCGGCACTGGCATATGCCAATACGGTCGCAACCGACGACCGCGCATCGGTCGCATACGCATCGGTTTACCCGCTGACGATGTTTCTGCGAATCTTTGCTGCGCAGATACTCGTGCTCGTCGCGCTGTCGTAACACGGGCAGTACAGGGCGACAAAGTCTTTAAGGTCGTTAAGGTCCTTAAAGACTTCTTTTTTTCTTGGAGAAACTCCGTCGCCTGCGTTTTTTGCGCCTTTTTTTCTATTTTTGCAGCAAATAACCTTAAAACTTTTATTCTGATGAAAAAACTGTTGTTCGCGTTATTGTCGTTCGCCGCCGTGTCGGCATTAGCACAACCCAAAATCGTGGCGCACCGCGGATTCTACAAAACGGCAGGCTCGGAGGAGAATACGCTGTCGAGCCTTGCCAATGCCCAGAAACTGGGCGTGTACGGTGTGGAGTTCGACGTGAATATGACATCGGACGGCGAATTGATAGTCTTTCATGGTCCTAAAATCACGGATGAACTCGATGCCCAAAAGAACACTTACGAAGAAATATCGAAGGTTACGCTGAAAAACGGACACAAGATTCCGACCTTGCGCCAATGGCTCGAACAGGGGCGCAAAGACCCGAACACGAAACTGATTCTCGAAATGAAGAAACATGCTTCGCCGGCTGTCGAAACCGAGGTCGCGGAGAAAATCGTCGCCCTGTGCCGCGAAATGGGGATGATGGAGCAGATGGAGTTCATTTCGTTCAGCCGTCATGCCTGCCGCGAGTTCGTGCGCCTTGCTCCGCAAAACTGCGTCGTGTACGTTTCGAGCAATCTGTGGACCTCCGTCGATGCCGATGTCGCCAAAAAAGAGGGATTCGGCGGATTGTCCTACAATCTCAACGTCTTCATGAACCGTCCCGAACTCGTCAGCCGCTCCAACGAACTCGGCATAGCGACGACATTGTGGATGGTCGAGGACGACGAGGTCGCCGATTGGGCGGTGAAACACGGCATAACATATGTTTCGACCGATTATCCGGACCGCCTGAAAAAATATCTCGAAAAGAAACGTTAGACGGCTTTGCGTATTGCCGAACGGAACGTCCGCTTTCCTTTTGCGTGATGAACGATTGCCGATTAGTTTCGTTTCGTGCCGTTTCGTATCTTTCGGTCTATAAATTTTTCATTGTGTACTTTTATTATTACCTTTGCAGGTCGGAAATATGCGACAGGCGACATCGTATCGCCGTATCTTTTACGAACCTTTTTTCTTTTGATCTATGTTGGAGAAATTGAAGGATGAGGTGTTGAAGGCAAACCTCGATTTGGTAAAACACAATCTGGTAATTTTTACTTGGGGAAACGTGTCGGCAATCGACCGCGAAAGCGGACTCGTAGTCATCAAGCCGAGCGGAGTGTCGTACGACGCAATGACCGCCGGCGACATGGTCGTCGTGGACCTCGACGGAAAGGTCGTCGAGGGTGCTCTGCGTCCGTCGTCGGATACGCCCACCCATTTAGCCATATATCGCAACTTTCCGGAGGTCGGAGGCGTCGTCCACACCCATTCGACATACGCTGCCGCATGGTCGCAGGCAGGAGTGCCGATTCCGAACATAGGAACGACGCATGCAGACCACTTCTACTGCGATATTCCGTGTACGGGCGAAATGACTTCGCAGCAGATAGACGAGAGTTACGAAGCCTCCACCGGCGACGTCATTGCCGAGTGTTTCAGGGAAATCGACCCCATGCACACTCCGGCGGTTCTGGTAAAGCACCACGGTCCGTTTACGTGGGGAAAGACCGCCGACGATGCGCTGCACAATGCGGTCGTGCTGGAAGAGGTGGCGAAGATGGCATTCATCTCGGTCGCGCTCAATCCGTCGCTCGAAATGAATCGCGATTTGATAGAGAAACACTACAACCGCAAACACGGCAGCAATGCCTATTACGGACAGAAGAAATGAAATCGATATACCTAAAATTATACGTTTATGAATAAAGTAGAAAGTGCGCTCCAACGCACTACCGACACCAAAGACCTTATCATCGGCGAAGGAACCGTTTCTCGTACTGCCGAGATGTTTCTCAAACTGTTTCCCGGAAAGAAGGCGATAATCGTTGCCGACAACAATACATGGGAAGTAGCCGGCAAGGCCGTGTTCGCTTCGCTCGAAGCGGCGAATGTCCCGCAGGACGAACCGTTCATTTTCACCGACCCGGAACTCTATGCGGAGTGGAAATTCGTCGAGCAACTCAAAGCCCGCATGGAAAATACCGAGGCATGCGCCATTGCTGTCGGTTCGGGCGTTATCAACGACCTTACGAAATATGTTTCGCATCTTGTGAACCGCAAGTACATGTGCGTCGGGACCGCCGCTTCGATGGACGGTTACACGGCATTCGGCGCATCGATTACCAAGGATGGCAACAAGCAGACGTTCAGTTGCCCCGCCCCTTACGGCTTCGTGATGGATCCGGTTATCGCCGCTGCCGCGCCGAAAGAGTTGGCGGCATCGGGCTACGCCGACCTTATCGCCAAAATCCCTGCGGCAGCCGACTGGATGCTCGCCGACGTTACGGGCAACGAGAAGATTGACAAGTTCTCGTGGGGGTTGGTTCAGGACGGATTGCGCGAGGCTCTTTCCGCACCTGCGGCAGTTCATGCCGGCGATGTCGAAATGACCGAGAAACTCTCCGAGGGATTGCTTATGAGCGGTTTCGCGATGCAGGCTTTGCAGTCGAGCCGTCCGGCATCGGGTACCGAGCACCAGTTCTCGCACTGCTGGGATATGGAGAACCTCTGCTTCGAGGGCAAACACGTCTCGCACGGATTCAAGGTAGGTATCGGTACGCTGGTTTCGACCGCTTCGATAGAGTTCCTGCTCGAAAAGGATATCGCCAGTCTCGATGTCGATAAGTGCGTCGATGCGTGGAAGAGTTGGGAAGAGCAGGAAAAGGAGATTCGCGAAGTGTTCGAGGGCAAACCGGGTCATCTCGCCCGCGCATTGAAAGAGACCAAGGACAAATACGTTTCGAAAGAGGAGTTGCGCGCACAACTCGAAACGCTCAAAGCGGCATGGCCTGAACTGAAAGAGGCTATCCGCAAGCAGATTATTCCGTTCGAGGAGGTGCGCGAGAATCTGCGGCTCGTCGGCGCGCCTTACGAACCGGAGCATATCGGCGTAACTCGCGAGCGTCTGCGCAAGACGTTCTCGTACATCCCTTACATGAGAAGCCGCTACGCGAATATCGACGTAATCTACCGCTGCGGTTATCTGCCCGAACTCGTCGAGCGTCTGTTCGGCAAAGGCGGCATCTGGGAGGTGAAGTAACAATTCGAAAATTTGTCCGAAATGGCTGCTAAAACCAACAAATCGTTCAATTATTGGCAGATAAGAACCATCGTCATTACGATGGTCGGTTACGCGCTTTTCTATTTCGTCCGCAAGAACTTTGCCGTCGCCATGCCGGGCTTGACTGCCGAATTCGGCATATCCAAGGTCCAGTTGGGTCTGTTTCTGACTCTTCACGGCGTTATATACGGTCTTTCGCGTTTCGTGAACGGCATCATCTCCGACCGCAACAGTGCACGCAAGGTCATGTCGCTCGGTCTGTTTCTCTGCGCCTCGGCGAATATCATGTTCGGGTGCAGCGACACTGTCGCTGGCTGGATTATCGCGCTGGCGAACAACATCGGCGTCGAACTGACGTTTACGAGCGTTCTCGTATACTTTATGGGCATCGTGTGGGTCATCAACGGCTATTTGCAGGGTATGGGCGTCCCTCCGTGCACGAAGACGCTTACTCAGTGGATTCCCCCGAAGGAACTCGCCACGAAGATGTCCGTGTGGAACATGTCGCACTCGATAGGCGCGGGTCTGGTATTCGGACTTTGCGGCTGGTACATCATGCCTCATCTGGGTGTCGATTTGAGCGCGAATGCGGAGGTCGTCGCCAATATCGCCGCCAATCTCGGTCTCGACATAACAGACCCGAAAGTCCTCGATTTCGCACAACATTACTATGCTTGGCGTTGGTGCTTCATCATTCCTGCCGTCATCTCTCTCGCCGGTTCGGTTGCACTCGCGCTGCTCCTCAAAGATTCGCCGTCGGATGTGGGTCTGCCTGAGATTGTGGGCAAGAAGAAGGTGATTGTGAGAACTCCGGAGGAGAGTGCCGAGTACAAGGCGTTCGTCCGCCGCAAGGTCTTCGGCAACCGTCTGATATGGACGCTCGCCATTACCAATTTCTTCGTTTACGTGGTGCGTTTCGCCGCTTTGGACTGGGGTCCGACGCTGCTCACCGAGTCGAAGGGGTTGTCGCTCGCTGTGGCTACGACGCTATGCATCGTGTTCGAGTTCATCGGCGGTAATATAGGCATGGTCGCTGCCGGCTGGGCGACCGACCATATCTTCAATAGCAAGGCTCACCATACCTGCGTGTTCTGCATGATCGGCACGATGCTCTCCATCGCTGCATTCTGGGCTATCCCGGTCGGTTCGTCGTGGTGGTTGATGCTGATTCCTTTCACGTTCATCGGATTCTTCATCTACGGTCCGCAGGCGTTGCTCGGTATCGCGGCTGCCAATCAGGCTACCAACAGAGCGGCTGCGACAGCCAACGGCATTCTCGGCATTTTCGGTTATGCGAGCACAATCGTATCCGGCGTAGGCTTCGGCTATGTGGCACAGCATTACGGCTGGAATGCCGCCTATATCACTGTCTTCGTAATGGCGATTCTCGGCACTCTGACTCTGCTTACCATGTGGAGCGCGAAGGCCGACGGTTACGAGGAGGAGAAATAAACGGATATTTCCGAATATGAATCCGGCGGCAAATTTTGCCGCCGGATTCGTTTTTATTTCTGCGGCACAGGTTTTATCTTTATGACTGCACCCCCCCCGGGTCTGTCGTGCCGACGCTGCATAATGCGATTGGCGTGAATAAGAATTTCATCGTCGCCGATATGACATTTCGGTAGTGCGAATATCTCCCGTTTCTGACAAATTGTCAATTTTACTGACATCTTCCGCTGCGATTTGTCAGAAAAATGCGATTTTCCGCATTTGGCATATCTATTGCGCAGAGACAATATCGAAAACGGAAAATTAATTTCCAACGAACATAAAAACTTAACAGTTATGAATGTAAAACCACTTTCGGACAGAGTTTTGATACTCCCTAATCCGGCAGAAGAGAAGACCGCGGGAGGTCTGATAATTCCCGATACCGCAAAAGAAAAACCGCTGGCAGGCAAGGTTATAGCCGTCGGTCCGGGCACCTCCGAGATAAAAATGGAGGTCAAGGCAGGCGACGAGGTTCTCTACGGCAAATATGCCGGAACGGAGATTCACGTGGACGGCAAGGACTACCTGATAATGAAGCAGGCGGATATTCTCGCCGTAATCGGATAATTAACTGAACACACGACACACAAAAAAACTTACAACAATGGCAAAAGAGATAAAATATAATCTGGAAGCGCGCGACCTCCTCAAAGAGGGCGTCGATGCGCTGGCTGATGCGGTCAAGGTAACGCTCGGTCCCAAGGGACGCAACGTGATTATCGACAAAAAATTCGGTGCGCCGCAGGTAACCAAGGACGGTGTAACCGTTGCGAAGGAGATTGAACTCGAAGATTCGTTCGCCAACATGGGCGCGCAGATGGTCAAGGAGGTGGCATCGAAGACAAACGACGATGCCGGCGACGGTACGACTACCGCAACCGTTTTGGCACAGGCGATTATCGGCGTTGGCATCAAGAACGTTACCGCCGGAGCGAACCCTATGGACCTCAAACGCGGTATTGACAAGGCTGTCGCCAATGTCGTAGAGTCGCTGCGCAAGCAGAGTCAGGAGGTAGGTTCCGATTTCGCCAAGATAGAGCAGGTCGCTGCCATTTCGGCGAACAACGACCACAATATCGGCAAACTTATCGCCGAGGCTATGGAGAAAGTCAATAAGGAGGGCGTGATAACCGTCGAGGAGGCGAAGGGTACGGATACCCATGTCGAGGTCGTCGAGGGTATGCAGTTCGACCGCGGTTACATTTCGGCATACTTCATCACCGACACCGAGAAGATGGAGGCGCAGTTGGAGAAGCCGTATATCCTTATCGCCGACAAGAAGATTTCGACGATGAAAGAGTTGATGGGCATTCTCGAACCGGTCGCACAGAGCGGACGTTCGCTGCTCATCATCGCCGAGGATGTGGACGGCGAGGCATTGTCGGCTCTCGTGGTGAACAAGTTGCGCGGCACGCTCAAAATCGCGGCATGCAAAGCCCCGGGATTCGGCGACCGCCGCAAGGAGATGCTCGAAGACATCGCGGCTCTTACGGGTGCGACCGTTATTTCGACCGACAAGGGCATGAAAATCGAGGATGCCACTCTCGAAATGCTCGGATGCGCGGAGAAGGTTACGCTCAACAAGGAGAATACGACTATCGTGGACGGCTGCGGCGACAAGGAGGCTATCAAGGCTCGTGTCGATCAGATTCGCGCTTCGATTGAGGTTTCCAAGTCCGATTACGACCGCGAGAAGTTGCAGGAGCGTCTTGCCAAACTCGCCGGCGGCGTAGCGGTGCTTTACGTGGGTGCTGCGACCGAGGTCGAGATGAAGGAGAAGAAAGACCGCGTGGACGACGCATTGGCCGCTACCCGTGCGGCTGTCGAGGAGGGTATCGTTCCGGGCGGCGGCGTAGCATATATCCGTGCCGTGGAGTCGCTCGAAAATCTGAAAGGCGACAACGAAGACCAGACGACCGGTATCCAGATTGTCAAACGCGCTATCGAGGAGCCGCTGCGCCAGATTGTCGCCAATGCGGGCGGCGAGGGTTCGGTCGTAGTGAACAAGGTTCGCGAGAGCGAAGGTTCGTTCGGCTACAATGCCCGCGACGATCGCTACGAGGATATGCTCCAAGCGGGAATCATCGACCCGACCAAGGTGGCGCGCGTCGCTTTGGAGAATGCGGCATCGATTGCTTCGATGTTCCTTACCACCGAGTGCGTGCTTGCCGAGAAGAAGTCGGCCGAGCCTGCCGTGCCTGCAATGCCGGCAGGAGGCATGGGCGGCATGATGTAGCCCGTACGCGTACGAAAAAGGCTGCGACACTGTCGCAGCCTTTTTTATTGACTTTCATTAAAGTCCCTAATGTTCCAAATGACCTTAAAGTCTTTAATGCCGTTAAAGATTTTGCCCCAAGTGCTTTTCCACGACCTTGCAGATTCGACCGAACACCTCGTCTATCGTTCCCTCGCTCGGCACGGCTTCGTATTTGTTCTGCGCGCGATAATACTCTGCGACTACGGCAGTTTGCGAATTGTAGACCTCGATACGGTTGCGGATTATCTCTTCCGAAGCGTCGTCGGCGCGACCCGATACCTTTCCGCGTAACAGAATCCGTTTCACGAGTTCCTCCTCCGGGACGTCCATGTATATCATCACTCCGATGCGTTCGCCGCACGAAGCGAGCAAATTGTCGAATGCCTCGGCCTGTGCCGTCGTGCGGGGGAAACCGTCGAAGATGGTTCCCTTGCCGCCCTTGTGCATGTCGAGATAATTTTCGATCATGCCGATAACTATTTCGTCGGGAGCGAGTTCGCCGCGTTCGATGTATGATTGCATTGTCTCGCCGAGAGGAGTTTTCGCCGCTATCTCTTTACGGATTATCTCTCCTGTGGAGATGTGCGCCAATCCGTATTTTTTCTCCAAGAGTTCGGATTGCGTCCCTTTGCCGCAACCCGGCGCACCGAAAAGTACAATATTAAGCATGATATTGTCGGTTGTTATTCGATTAACAGTGCAAAGATAGACTTTTTTCGCGTAAATCAAATTATATATTAAAAATATTTAATATGAATCCGCCGTTCGGGTTGCCGGTCATATCGTGCCGCTTTATGATGCAAGGGCAGTTCATATCGATGAAAAAAAATTGCAATCAGGCTAAATTTCTGCATAATAATTTGTATATCAAAAAAATATGCCTACCTTTGCATAAAGGTTATGAACGGTTCATAATTTTTCGAAATTCTTACGGCCATGAAAAAGATATTATGTTTTGCAACTGCAATTTTGCTTTCGTCCATTTTTGTTGCTTGCGACAAAATGACTGATGAGGAAAAGAGGCATGCAACGGAGATGGATGCCATTAAAAAGTTGGACAAACTGATAAAGAAACATCCGGCATCACCGAAAGATATGCAGGCGTTCGTCGGCACATTGACTTCCGATATGGTATATTCGAATGAATATATTGAATATAAAAGCGGAGTCGTAACCAGATCCAATCTTATAATCAGAATGGATGGGAACGTATCGGGTAAATACAATCAATCTTATATGGTATTGGCCTTTATGGATGACGGAACATGCCGGCAATTTTGCGGAGTAGGTTATCCTTTGTCAGAAAAAGTTTATGCCGTATGGAAATGGTCGTACGATATGAATACGATGTCGATCAGGCTCGTGGACGAGGATTTGGTTGCGCAAGGGTGCAAGAATGCCGAAACTGCGCTGCGTTTGCGTTATTATGGCGACGACGCGTATATTCTGGACGGGTTGATGCCTACTCCGGAGGATTACGATGATGAAGATTGCATGTACAGATATTTTATCGATAGGACAAAAATGCATGACAGACAGTGGTATTTGGATAACTATGTCGATGAAAAATCTTTGACCGCCGGCAATTGATTATAGATGATGTTTTTATTGAGCGGGGATTAAATTTTTTAATCCCCGCTCAATTTCATTCGCCGACATGCTCTGATGCGTGGAAGATTGTATCGTCATAACCCGACCTGTCGATCGACCATGCCGTTGTGAAAAATTTCCGTATCTTTGCGGAAAATATCTGAATATGGAGAAGACGAAAGGTCGCACCGAAATATCCGAATTCGGCGAATTCGGACTTATAGACGAACTTACGAAAGGTTTCAAGCCGTCGCGGAAATCGACTTTGTGCGGTATCGGCGACGATGCAGCCGTTATCGAGGCATCGGATGATGCGGCGATTGTCGTGTCGAGCGATTCGATGCTCGAAGGCATCGATTTCGATTTGACCTATTTCCCGCCGAAACATTTGGGCTACAAAGCCGTAACCGAAGGCATCAGCGACATCGCGGCGATGAATGCCGTGGCTGAACAGATAACTCTGTCGCTCGGCATTTCGTCGAAAATCTCGGTCGAATTCCTGCGCGATTTCTATTCGGGCGTCGAGTTCGCATGCCGTGAGGCTGGCGTCGATTTGGTCGGCGGCGATACGTCGGCATCGGTTACAGGCTTCATAATCAATATCTCGGCCGTCGGTCGTGCGGCGAAGGGGAGTATATCGTACCGCAGCGGGGCGAAACTGAACGACCTGATTTGCATAACGGGCAATCTCGGTTCGGCGTTCATGGGGTTGCAACTGCTCGAACGCGAGAAGCGCGTACTCGGCGGCGTCGCCGGTGCGCAGCCGAAGTTCGACGGTTACGAATATCTGCTCGAACGCTACCTCAAACCCCGTGCGCGTTACGACATCGTCTGCTCGCTCGCCGGGGAGAAACTCGTTCCGACGTCGATGATCGACCTCACCGACGGTCTGGCATCCGACGTGATGCAAATCTGCAAGTCGTCGCATTGCGGCGCACGCATCTACCTCGACCGCATTCCGCTTGCCAAACAGACCACGGAACTCGCCGATGAGATGCATATCGACCCTGTCGTGGCTGCGCTCAACGGCGGCGAGGATTACGAATTGATGTTCACCGTCCCGCTCGCCGAAAAGGAGCGTATCGCCAACCTCGGCTGCATCGACATCATCGGACATGTAACGGCTGAAAACACGGGTGCATTCCTCGTAACTCCCGACGGCGGCGAAATCCGTCTCAAAGCCCAAGGGTTCAAGGAGGGGCAGACGGTTGCGCCATCCGACAACTACGCCACCCAGCAGTAGAGTATCGCCCACGTGATGAAGCGGGCGCATTTGCCGACGAGCATCCACAACGCCATCGGCACGAACCGCACCCGGTAGAACCCGAGCGCGACGGCGAAGATGTCGCCGATGAACGGAATCCACGTCAGAAGCGCGACCACCGCACCGTAACGGTCGATGACGTGCTTCTGCTTTTCGAGACTTTCGCGGCTTACGTGCAGCCGCTCTATCCACTCCCATTTGCCGATGCGCCCAATCCCGTAGGAGGTCAGCCCGCCGAGCCAGTTGCCGGCGGTCGCCACGGCGATTGCCGCTACCGTGTCGCTCCCCGCAGCGAGCATTCCGACCAGCAGAATGTCCGCGCTGAACGGAACGACCGTCGCCGCCAGAAACGACCCGATGAAGAGCCCGAAATATCCCAAACCGAACAGCCAGTCCATAAAAAACGATGCCTCGCGGTATTCGTCAGCCGCAAAAATCACGACAAAGGTATGTTTTTCCGTCAAAAAATCATGATATTGTGTTGCAATTTCGCTTTTTTTTGTATCTTTGCGTCGCTGAATTTTCAGCATACGATTAAACTTTAAACAGTTATGAACAATTACGAAACCGTTTTCATTGTTACTCCGGTGCTGTCTGATGTTCAGGTGGCAGAGGTAGCCGACAAATTCCAGGGTGTTATCACCGAAAACGGCGGTCAGATCGTGAATTTCGAGAACTGGGGTTTGAAGAAACTCGCATACTCGATTCAGAAAAAGACTACCGGTTTCTACTTCCTGGTAGAGTTCACGGGCGAGGGTTCGATTGTCGAGAAACTCGAAACCCAGTATCGCCGCGATGAGCGCATCATTCGATTCTTAACTTTCAAGCAGGACAAGTACGCTGTCGAGTACTCCGAGAAGCGTCGTGCGAAACTTGCAAACAAAAACAAGGAGGAGTAAACAATGGCACAGGAAAACAATCAGGGAGGCGAACTCCGTTACCTCAATCCGGTATCGGTTGATGTAAAGAAGAAAAAGTATTGCCGTTTCAAGAAACTCGGCATCAAGTACGTAGATTATAAGGATGGCGAATTCCTCAAAAAGTTCCTTAACGAGCAGGGCAAGATTCTGCCTCGCCGTCTCACGGGAACTTCGCAGAAATTCCAGAAGAAGGTCGCTCAGGCCGTCAAGCGTGCGCGTCATCTTGCGATACTGCCATTCGTAACCGATTGCATGAAATAGGGAGGAGGCGACTATGGAGATTATATTGATTAAAGACGTAGAGAATCTCGGCTATGCCAACGACATCGTAAAGGTAAAGGCCGGTTATGCCAACAATTTCCTTATTCCGCAGGGCTATGCGAAAGCCGCTACCGCATCTGCGAAGAAAGTTCTCGCCGAGAACCTGAAACAGCGCGCTCACAAGGACGCCAAAATCCTTGCCGACGCTCAGGCATTGGCCGAGAAAATCGCCAATCTTCCGCTTTCGTTCACCGTCAAGGCCGAGGAGGGCAAAATCTTCGGTTCGATTACTTCCGCCGATGTCGCCGAGGCACTCGCAGCGAAAGGCGTCGAGGTGGACAAGAAGAATATCAGCGTAGAGCCTATCAAGACCGTAGGCGAATACAAGGCTGTCGTGAAACTTCACCGCGAGGTTAAGGCGGAGGTTTCGCTCAGCGTTGCAGCAGAAGAATAACAAATTATTGCGGGGTATTGCTTCCGTCGCTCTTTCGGGAGCGGCGGATTTTTTTCGCGCTGACGGGGAAAGCGGCGGGGAATCCGCCGCGGCTCCTTAAAGGCCTTAAAGACTTTAACGACCTTAATGCGGCGGCGAGTAAATAAATAAACCGTCATTCCGAGGAGCGCAGCGACGCGGGCATCTACCATTGTGTCTTTTTGTATCCGCGCGGTTTTTCAACAGCGGTAGATCGCCACAGCCCTGCATAGACCGTTTCGGGTATCAGTTTGTAACTCGGATGCAGGACTTCGCGATGACGGCGGCCTTTCCCGCGTTAGGAGACTGCTCCTTGGGGACTGAACCGATGCAAAAACAGGACGGCCAAAAGAGCCGTCCTGTCTGTGTAGCAGGCGAAGCGATGCTTATTTCTCGACGGTCTCGTCGATGATTTCGCCGTCTGGGGCGTTGCGCTTAACCGAAGCGATGCCATTCTCGCAGGAGTCATTGCTCGAATACATCTCGCTCTTGCCGATGATCTGGCCGTTCGTGGCGGTCAGCGTGAAGTAGGGCGAACCGTCTTTGGCAACCTTGCGGTCGAA
>CAYRSF010000066.1:0-29551 GCA_964427035.1 uncultured Alistipes sp. | reverse complement strand
CGACTTCCAGTTCATCAAGGCATAGCCCTGACCGTTGAATACGCCGTCGAACGAGGTCGCCGGGGTCAGCGTAACGCCCGTAAGGTCGATATCCGAGCCGAGCACTACCTCGCCGTTCTCGTTCTTGAAGCCGGCGTAGTCGCCTGCGCTCGCTGCGTTGAGGAATGCCTGCAACTGTGCGGCGTCGGTGATTTCGGTGAGGGTTTCGTTAGGATGGAATGTGAGTTCCGGCATTGCGAGCAGCGTGCTTGCAGCGATGGTTACGCCGTTGGCAGTGTAGGCTTTCGCCGTCATTGCCATGCCGTCGGTCGAAACGATTTTCACGGTGAAGCCCTGTGCATAAGTGCCCGCAGGAACAGCGATGACCACTTCGGCTCTGTCCTCTACGAACGGAATGCCGTCGGCAGCCGTAACCTTGACGAAATCCATGCCGGCAATCGGTTCGAGTGCAGCGTTCACGTAATCGATAGCGAAGGTTCCCGACATCGCTTCGAGGTTGTTCGAGTGGAGCGTAACGCTCTTGATGACCTTCTCGTCGCCTTTGATGACAGGCACCTTGACGAAGCCGTAAAGGTTCTTGATTACGCCGTTCGGAGTGTCGGAGTGTCCGACCATGACTGCCGAACCCTGAGCGAACGAGCCCGGAACATACTCCTGAACCTCGGAGATGCCGATAGTTTTGCCGTCTGCCATAAGCACGTCGGCAGGGTAGATGACATCGAACGGAGCGGCTACGCCCGTTACGACGAACTGTGCGGCGGTCTTGCCTGCGTATTCGGCTGCCAGTGGCTCCGACCAAACGCCGTTCACTGCCACTTCGTCGCCGGCAGACCAGAGTACCGGATATTCGGTGCCGGTCTTCTCGCCCAGCGAGGTACGGGTCTCGTCGAGACTCAAACCGATAATTACTTTGTTGTCATTGTTTACGACGTCTTTCGTTGCGTCCGTCGTACATCCTGCGGTCAGCATTACCAATGCCGAGCCCAAAATCATTGAAATCTTTTTCATTTTCTTTTCTCTGTTTTCAGTTCGACATTCGGTTAGTCCCATTCGCCCGGTGTTTCATCGATGCCTTCCGTTTCGACGCCGCTAACGGCAAAGCCCGTTTCGATGCGAACGGACAATTCCCTAATTTCGGGTGCAGAGTAAATCCCCCCCCCGACGAATTGTTTAATGTTCATAATTCAGTAAATTGTTTTAGTTGTGATATGGTTGTTTATTTATGTTTTTCGTGTGTTTGCATGTACAAATCGACCTCTAAATTAGGGACTTTTTTCTGATTATGCAAATTTTCTGCCTATTTTATCGTTTAATAATTACAAAAACGCGTCGAGACGGCTGTGCAGAGGGGGAGGCGGTTATAACGTCCTTAACGTCCTTAACGTCCTTAAAGACCTTAACGACCTTAAATCGGCGGCGGGGAATAAAATAACGTCATGCCGAGGAGCGGAGCGACGCGGGCATCTACCATTGTGCAGTGCGTCATGTTGAGCGTTAGCGAAACATCTGTTTTCAGATCCTTCGCTAACGCTCAGGATGACGAGAGGGCGGGTATCGGCGGGTAATCCCGCCGCAACTCCTTAATGACCTTAAAGACTTTAAAGACCTTAAATCGGCGGCGGGGCGCGATGACGAAAAGACCTTAAAAGACGATCGGGTCAGTCGTTTCCCCCGCGGTCAGACTTTGTTCAGCGCGTCGAAGCCCTTGCCGTAGACGCCCATGACCGAACCGGCGGTGATGAACGCATCGGGATCGACGCTCTTTACGACTTTCAGTATGTAGTGCATATCGCGCTTGCGGCAGATGACCATGACTATTTTGGAATTGGTTTTCGAGTACCAGCCCATGGCATCGATGACGGTCGCGCCGCGGTGCGCAACATTGTTCATGGCATCCGCCATGGCACGGTAGTCCTTGCAGATGATGAAAATCTGGCTCGACTGCTGGTTGCCCGCCATAATCATATCGACGGTGTAACTGAATACGGCGACCATGACGAATCCGTAGATGATGCCGTCGATGCCGACCTGCGGGGTGAAAATCGCCGCCGAGATGATGACCGAGTCGGACATGCGGACGATTTTGCCGTATGAAACATTCCGGTATTTGTTGATTATCATCGCCACGATGTCGGTTCCGCCCGTCGAGCCGCCCTGCATGAAGCAGAGCGCGACGCCGATGCCCGAGAATATGCCGCCGAGAATCGACGAAAGCAGACGGTTGTCCAAGTGGAATACGTCCAGAATAGTGCCGTCGGGCAGGGTGAACAACTGCTGCATGGCGGACATCGCGCCGGAGAGTACGACGACGCAGAAAATGGTTTTGACACCGAATTTCCAGCCGACGATAAAGCCTGCGATGACGAGCAGTATCGCATTTATAACCAAAACGATGACGCCGATAGACACCGACCCGCCGGTGAGGTAGTATATCAGCAGCGACAGTCCGCTCGCTCCGCCGCCCGCACAGTGCGCCGGCAGGATGCAGCCGATCCATCCGAATGCATAAATGCACATTCCGACGGTCATCATGAGATACTCCTTGATGCCCCAGAAAATTTCGGTTTTGCTTATTTTTAACATGGTCGAAACAATAATCCGCTACAAATTTACGAATTTTTCGCCTTGATATGCACCTGTTTCGCACAATCTTTTTTCGAGCATCGTCCAAAGCGTCTGATTGCGAATCGAACCCCAGTCGCGACCGTGCCGGAACCGGGGAGGAGTCTCGCTCGCGAAACGCTCTACCACGATGTCGGGGCGCAGACGGCGCAGGATTTCGATGAAAAGGTCGATGTACTCGTCCGCCGTCCAGAAACGGAATCGCGACGGCTCGCGGTCGTATTCGACCGCCATGCGGGTGTCGGCGAAAACCTGCAACTGGTGAAACTTGACGGTCGTGAGCGGCAGTGCGTTGATGCGCCCGACCTGCTCGATGAGCATCCGGTCGCTCTCGCCCGGCAGCCCGAGGATGAAGTGCGCCCCGACGTGCAGCCCGCGTTCGGCGGTCATGGCGACGGCTCGCTGCGCCGCTGCGAAGTCGTGTCCGCGGTTGATAGCCCGCAGGGTGGCGTCGCAGGTCGATTCGATGCCGTATTCGAGGGCGACGTAGCGGTCGCGGGCGAGCGAGGCGAAGTAGTCGAGTTTGGCTTCGTCCACGCAGTCGGGGCGAGTGGCGACGATGATGCCTGCCACGAGCGGATGGGCGAGAGCCTCGCCGTAGAGTTCGCGCAGGCGGTCGAGGGGTGCATAGGTGTTGGAAAACGATTGGAAATAGGCGAGGAAGCGTTCAGCCGAACGGTAACGGTTGCGGTGAAATTCGATGCCCTCGTCGATTTGCCGGGCGATGCTTTTGTGCGGCATGCAGTAGGAGGGCGTGAACGCGTTGTTGTTGCAGAACGTGCAGCCTCCCGTGCCGACCCTGCCGTCGCGGTTCGGGCAGGTGAAGCCGGCGTTTATCGCGACTTTCTGCACGCGTCCGCCCATCAGCCGGCGGAAATACGCCGAGTAACTGTTATACCTTTTGTCGTCTCCCCAAGCATACATGACACGGCAAAGATAGTGCAAGCGGAGAGGACTGCCAAATTTCGAGGTCTCGAAAGTCATTAACGACTTTGAATCGTTTGCGTCGGTTTTTGCGCGGAATTTGCGAATATGACGAAATGTTAGTATCTTTGACTTAAAATAGGGAGTTATGGAGAAAAAACTTGAAATCGGATACTTTCACGTCGATTCGCTCGACGAACTCGCTGCCGACGACCGCGCTTTGGTCGCCGAAGCCGAAAAGGCGGTCGGCAAGGCGTATGCCGAGTACTCGAAATTCCGCGTAGGGGCTGCCGCACGTCTGCGGAGCGGTGCGATTCTGCACGGCGCGAACAGCGAAAGCGAAGTCTTCCCGTCGGGAATCTGCGCCGAACGGTCGCTGCTCTACTATGCCGAGGCGAACTATCCGGACGACCCGGTGGAGGCACTCGCGATAGCCTCCGACCCGTCGGAGCGCGAATGCTATCCTTGCGGAGGATGCCGTCAGGTGATTCTCGACGTGCAGCGGCGTCAGGGGTCGCCGATACGAATCATCATGAGCGGCGGAGGAACGGCATCGGCGGTGGACAATGCCGAAGCGTTGCTGCCTTTCACGTTCAGCCTCTGACCCCTCCGAAAGCGAAGAAACCATGTTCGATCAGCGAGATATTCTGTACGAGGACAATCACCTGCTTGTCGTGAACAAACATTGCGGCGATCTGGTGCAGTCCGACCCCGAGGGCGATTCGGCTCTCGAAAACGAAATCAAGGAGTTCATCCGTGTGCGCGACGCCAAGGCGGGCAATGTCTTTCTGGGCGTGGCGCACCGTATCGACCGTCCGGTGAGCGGCGCAGTGCTGTTCGCCAAGACGTCGAAGGCTTTGGCAAGGCTCAACCAGATGCTGCGCAGCGGCGAAATCGACAAACGCTACTGGGCTGTCGTCGAGGCGCGTCCCGAAAAGGAGGAGGGCGAACTGACGCACTACATACTGCGCGACGGTCGCAAGAACCGCTCTTATGCCTGCGACAAGCCGACGGGCGAGGCGAAACTTTCGCGGCTGCGCTACTCGGTGCTTGCCTGCGGCGACCGCTATACGCTGCTCGAAGTGGAGTTGCTGACGGGTCGCCATCACCAGATTCGCGCTCAACTCTCCAAAATCGGCTGTCCGATAAAGGGCGACCTGAAATACGGTGCGAAACGTTCCAATCCGGGCGGCGGCATATCGCTCCATTCGCGTTCGATCGAATTCGTGCATCCGGTTCGCAAGGAGCCGGTGCGCATCGTCGCGTCCGTGCCGCAGGATGACAACCTGTGGCGTTATTTCGAATCCACGCAGGAGCAGCGATGAGAGCCGTTATACAGCGAACGTCCCGATGCGCGGTAACGGTGGACGGGGCAACGGTCGGCGAAATCGGTCGCGGAGCGCTCGTCCTGCTCGGCATCGAGGCTGCCGATACGCAGGAGGATATCGACTGGCTCTGCGGCAAAATCGCCCGACTGCGCATTTTCGACGATGCCGGCGGAGTGATGAATCTCGATTTGAATCAGGTGAACGGCGATGCCATGGTCGTGAGTCAGTTCACTCTCTATGCCTCGACCCGCAAGGGCAACCGCCCGTCCTATATCCGCTCGGCACCCGAAGCCGTTTCGCGCCCCATGTACGAAAAATTCGTCGCCGCGCTCGAATCGACGCTCGGCCGCAGCGTGGCGACCGGAATATTCGGTGCGGACATGAAGGTCGAACTGGTGAACGACGGTCCGGTAACGATTTGCATCGATACCAAGAACAGGGAATAAAAGACACGAAACTCAATATTACCGTTATGAACAAGAAACTGATTACATTCGTCGCCGCGACGATGACTGTCGCCGCGATTATTCCCGCCAAAGGCTGGAACAGTGTCGGGCACTCCGTAATCGCCTATATCGCGGAGCAGCACCTGACGCCGGAAGCGAAAGAAAAATGTCATGGTTATCTCCACCATACGCTGCCTTATTATGCGTCGTGGATGGATCTCTGGCGCAACTGCCCCGGATTCGAGACCATGGCGAAATCCCATTCCGTTCCGGTGGACGAAACGTTGCACCATGTCGGGAAAAGCGACAGAAACGCCGTGTACCATATCACCCGAATCCAAAAGAAGATGAAGCGATACAAGAGGATGAAGGATTCGCTCGTGTGCGACAATCTGAAATATCTGATACACCTTGTAGGCGACATGCACTGCCCTGCGCATACGCGTTACGAGAACCAGCCGAAATATAAGAGTTATTCCTATTATTTCGGCGGGAAAAAGGACAATTCGCACCACTTCTGGGATTCGTCGCTTTCGACTTTTCACAAGGGCTGGCGTTGCGAGGAGTACTGTCGCAGCCTCGACAAGGCGACTCCGGAGCAGATAGCCGAAATCTGCAAGGGCACTCCCGACGACTGGGCTTACGAGAACGCATCGGCTATGCGCGAGACTTTCGAACTTCTGCCTCGCGGCTGCGAATTCAAAGACCTCCCCGAAGAGACCAAGGCACGGATGAAGGAGTTGTCCGAAGCGCAGGCCGTCAAGGCGGGATACCGTCTCGCCTCGATATTGAATAAGATTTTTGCCGAATAATCCGAAATAAAGACATGAAGAATACATTGAAATACATTCTGGCGGCGGCGATTGCACTGTCTGCCGCACAAGCCCGTGCGTGGAACCGGCAGGGGCACGAAACGATAGCCGTACTCGCTGCGGAGCGTCTGACACCGGCGGCGAAAGCCGAAGCGGAACGCATTCTGGGCGGTTCGTTGAAAGATAATGCCATGTGGCTCGACGACATACGCAAGGAGGCGAAACATACGGCAGGCTGGCACTACATGCGGCTCGACGCCGACTTGAAATCCGCTCCCAAATCGGAGAACGACGCTGTCGCACAAATCGAACGTGCCGCCGACGTATTGCGCAACCGTGCTTCGTACAGCGATTCGACCGTCGTCGCATCGCTGCGCACGCTGATTCATCTCGTCGCCGACATGCACAGCATAGCACATGTCCGCATCACGGGCATCGAGGCTTCGCAGCGAAATTTCAATTTCCTGTTGTCTAACGGGCACACGGGAAAGAAGAAGGCTGAAACAAAATGTTCGTGGAAAAAATATTGGGACGGCGTTGTCATCAATCGCCACGGCGGTTTTTCGCCCGAAATGTATGCTGCCGATGTCGCCGTCTGCCACGGTGCAGAAGCCGACCTCCTCGCAGCAGGAACTCCGCGCGATTGGGCTTACGATATGGGATGCGAGTGCAAGCCTTTGTACGAGTGGGCGAAAGCCGATTATTTGATGAGCCGCGAGCAGGATGTCCGCCTCGAACCGATTATCGACCGCTGTCTGGCTCGCGCGTCGTATCGCCTTGCCGCATTGCTGAACGAGTGCTTGCAATAATCGTGAATTCATGTTGCGTAAACGGGCTGTCATCATCGACGACAGCCCGTTTGCATATTGCTTGTTGTGCCTGAATATCAGTACACCCACTCGAAATCTTCGATGTAGAGTTCGTTCGCAGTGCTGCCTGTCAGGTAGTCTCCGTACGCGCTCGATGCCGCCGAAATTACGATAGAGTAGTTGTCGGCATTCGGTTTTGCGACCGTGTCGTACCAGCATACAGGAAGCGTCAGTTCGACCCAGCCGTCCGCATCCGCTCCGTTCACGCCTGCGGCAGTCGATTCCTCGATGAGCAGCGAGCCGTATCCTATTACGTCGCCTTCGGTCAGCGACGATGCCGTTTCGGGATTGAAGAAGGTGGACGGAACCACATCAGTTCCCGATTTGATGACGTGGCGGTCTTTCCAGTCCACGATGCAGAACATTATGCGCGCAGGGTCGGTGGTTTCGTTCTTGACATGTCCGTTGCCGGTATCCTTGCCTCCGACATGCGTCATCTTGGTTATGGTCGCCTTGTATCTGCATTTCATGGCGGACGGACGACCCGAGTATGCGAATTTCTGCCCGAACTTCGCCAACGCTTTCCCGATGTTTTCCACCGCCATTTCCCCTGTGAACAGGTTGCCTGCCGCGAATACGTTGATTGCCGACCCGCCTTTGAGTTTCGCGCACGAAACGCCGTTGTGTCCTGCAACTGCTTTGTCCTGCGAACAGAGGTTCGGCGTCTGACCGTTGTTGCCGTTAGCCCAGAACAGGTTGGCATCGTTCATATTGGGATATTGGACATCGCCTTTGACGAGCAGTCCCGTAACGGTGTGCGTACTCCAATTGTCCATCGAAGCGTCCTGAATCGCGTCTTTCGTGCCGCCCGCTTCGAATGTCGAGGTCGCGATGACCGTTCCGTCTACTGACAGACGAATGTCGTATGTGCCGCCGAGCCATACGCCCGTTCCTGCGACGAGCGATTTATAGGCGAGTTTCGCGTCGGTCGCCGCGACATCCGCGAATTGCGGCGCGATTTTGTAGATGTCGCCCGAAACGTGTTCGGCAGTCTGCCATTCTGTTTCGGTCGAGAGTTTATACTCTACGGCGACCGTTCCCTTCTCTGCCGATTCGACCTTCGCCGTCAATGTGGCGGTGTTCAGCCAAAGGTCAGCATCGTCGTTGCAGACTATGGAGCCGGTCGTTTTCGGCGAGTTGCAGGTGAACGACATCGTGCGCTCCAAGGTGCGGCCCGAGAAGTCTTCGAGCGTTATCGTGAAGTTGTTCGTCGCAGCCATGCCGCCCGAAATCGTATTTATCAGCGGTACGAGCGTTTCGATGTTGAAATCGACGCTGCGGTTGTTTACGAGCGTGTCGCCGGTCGTCAGCCCCATTTCGCCGAGCACCTGTGCGTAAGTGGGGTTGTCTATCAAATCCATTTCGGCAGCCAATCCGAATCCGGTCAAAAGTTCCGGCGTCAGTATCGGCGAGTCGATTGTTATGCTCATCTTGCGAATGCCCGCAGGAGCGGCTATTGCGAGTGTGCATCGCCCTTTCATGGCCTCTTCGCTTTCGATTTCCATCGTAGCGAAATCCTCGTTGCCCGTCCAGACCGCAGTCGGCTCCGCGATTGCCGACCACCCGGCGATGTTGCGCGCGAGATAATAGAGTTTGCCCGCTTCGAGCGGTTTGCCGCTGCGGTCTGCCTTTACGGTCGCAACGTGATTCTCGGTTACGATGTCGATGGTGAAAACTCCGTATTCGCCGGCGGGAACATTGAAAAATACCCGTGCGTCGGCTGCCGTCGATGCAGTCGCGCTGTCGAAAATGGCGGCTGCGTGTTTGGATTGATTGTCGCTGCCGAGCGATGCGCTCATCGATTCGGCGTCGAGTACGAGCGTCGAAGCCGAAATCGGTTTGTCGGTCGAAAGTATTATCGCCTTGACCTTCTCGCCGCCGACCGCTGCATCGGCGGTTTTGAATCCCGTCGCGATAATCGAGGTCAGATGCTTCATGCCGAATGAGATTCCGCTGCCGTCATCGGTTTTGCCTGCTTCGGCGTTCTCGACGGTAATCAGCGGCGACATCATCGCGTCGTATGCGCTGTTGAACGATTTGCCGTTCTGCGCGCGTTCGCGTCCGAACGGAATCGACGCCATGTCGCTGCTCGCCGGATATATCGCGCGGTAGGTGCGACGACCGACGCCCCCGGTCATTTCGCCCTTGAACAGGCGCGATTCGGGGTCGTATGAAAAGTTCAGATGTTCGCTTGTTCCGTCGAGCGATGCTTCGACCGAAATGCGGTCGGTCGCCTCCCATGCCCCGCTGAAAGTTCCGTTTTCGTAGCCGTCGTCGATTGCGGCCCGCGAGTCGTTGCCGATATGTTCGCTGTGTGCGGCGAGTGCGACTTCGACCCTGCCGAACGACGAAGATATGTCGGACCGGTCATCCGACTTGACGCATCCGCCGAGAGTCATTGCCGCGGCTGCGATGCAGATTGCGTATTTCATTGCGTATTTCATGTCTCCGTTTTTAGAATGTTAATAACTCTCCTCCTGCGAATTGATTTCTAACGAAAAAGGTTCCGCTTCGCCGCCCGGAAACTGCTCGCCGCTTCCCAAAAAACCTCTTTCAGATTGTACCCTGTACGTTTGGAACTCGGGTGCTTCATACCTGATTCTGCGATAGTTTGTCATAATTGTCAAATATTTGTTAAATGTTGTCTTGCAAGATTCGCAGCAAATATAGTGCTGCGTCAAACCTCGCGAAAATATATTCAACGAACCGGCAGATTCACCGATTAGACGGACGGAATTTATCAACGAGCCGTTTTCGAAGAGTGGGGGTTTCGCCGCGGAAACCTTAAAAATCGTTAAGGTCTTTACGACCTTAAAGACTTTAAGACCCTTAAAATTTGGCTATCCTCCCGGCTTGTATTATTTTTGTGGAACCATGCTTCGTTATGCCGACATACTTCTGCCTCTTGCGCAGCCGCTCTATACTTTCGCCGTCGGTGAGGGCATGAATCCCGTCGAGGGCGATGCGGTCGCGGTGCAGTTCGGTGCACGGAGCGTCTATACGGGTATCGTGTGGCGTCTGCACGACGAACCCCCGACGAACGGTCGCGTCAAAACCATTCTTCGGGTCCTGCACGACAAACCGCTGGTAACGCCCCTGCAAATGCGGTTCTGGGAATGGATGGCGGATTATTACATGTGCACCGTCGGCGAGGTTATGCGTGTCGCATTGCCCTCGACCGTCAAGCCCCATGCCCGTACCGAGGAGGAGTTCGCCGCATACGCACCGCGATGCGAACGGGTGCTGACGCTCGACGAGACGATGCTCGACGACGAAACGGCGGAACGGATGCGCCGCCGCGCCCCCAAACGTTACGCGCTGGTGCAGGCGTTGAGGTCGGCGGGCGGCACTCTGGCTCGTCGCGAGGTCGATGCCGACGCACCGGCGATAAGAGCGTTGGCGGATGCAGGCATCATAAAGATTTCGGAACGCGAAATCGTTCTCGAAACCGTTGCTGACGACAGCATTCTGCCCGAACTCTCGCCCGCACAGTCGCAGGCGTTCGAACGGATGCAGGAGGGATTTTCCGCGCGCAGGGCGGTGCTGCTCCATGGCGTAACGAGTTCGGGAAAGACCGAAATATACATGCACCTTATCGCCCGCGCCCTTTCACGCGGCGAAGACGTTCTCTACCTCGTGCCCGAAATATCGGTTACGACGCAACTCGTCGAACGGCTGCGCCGTGCATTCGGCGAACGGGTCGTGCCCTGCCATTCCAAACTCACTCCTGCCCGTCGAACGGCTGCCTACATGCGTCTGCTCAATTCGTCGGGAGGCAATCTCGTCGTCGGTGCACGGTCGGCGGTCTTCATGCCGTTCGGCAGACTGGGATTGGCGATAATCGATGAGGAGCACGATTCGGGCTACAAACAGAGCGAACCCTCGCCGCGATACAACGGTCGCGATGCCGCCGTCATGCTCGCCTCGATTCACGGGGCGAAGACGGTATTGGGCAGTGCCACGCCGTCGATGGAGAGTTATGCCAATGCTCTGTCGGGAAAATATGCCCGGGTGAGGCTCGACGAACGGTACGGCGGCAGCGTTCAGCCGCGGGTGATAATCTCCGATACGATGCTCGCCGTGAAACGCGGCGAGCGCAAATCTCGGTTCAACAAGATTCTGCTCGACAAAATCGCCGACCGCCTTTCCCGGGGGGAGCAGACGATGCTGTTTCAGAACAGGCTCGGATATTCGCCTTACGTCGAGTGTCCCGAGTGCGGATGGACGGCGCGATGCCCGCATTGCAACGTTACGCTGACGCTGCATCGGGGGTCGGGCGAATTGCGATGCCACTATTGCGGCTGGTCGATGCCGATGCCGAAACGATGCCCGTCGTGCACCGCGGCCGATGTCGCTCCGATGGGGTTCGGCACGGAGCGTGTCGAGGACGAAATATCGGCGATATTCCCGCAGGCGAGAGTGTTGCGCCTCGACGGAGAAACCGCCGTTTCGGATGCGGCATACCGGCGCATAATCACCGCCTTCGCCCGCCGCGAAGCCGATATTCTGGTAGGCACGCAGATAATATCCAAGGGACTGGATTTCGACGGAGTTACGCTTATAGGCATCCTCAATGCCGACAATCTGCTGAATGCTCCCGATTTCAGGGCGGTCGAACGGGCATGGCAACTCCTTGTTCAGGTTGCCGGTCGGTGCGGTCGGCGCGATGCCGCCGGCGAAGTGGTGGTGCAGACCGCCGAACCGACGCATCCTGTTTTCGCATGGCTCGACGAGCGTTGCTATGAATCTATGGCGGCGGCGATGCTCGACGAACGTCGTCTGTTTTCGTATCCGCCATATACGCGGTTGATTCGCATCACGATGCGCAGCACGGCGGCGGAACGGCTGGCTGCCGCCGCACGAGTGCTCGACAAGGGTTTGCGCCTGCGGTTCGGGTCGCGCGTATTCGGTCCCGCTGCCCCGATGATTGACCGTGTGCGCGATGAACATATTCTCGAAATAATGCTCAAAATCGAGGTCCCGGCTTCGTTCGCCCGTGCCCGCGCCCTGCTTCGCGAGGAGATAGCCGCGATGAGGGAACGCAGCGACTGCCGGGGCGTAACCGTAATTTGCGATGTCGATGTTCAGTAGATTCGTGTCGATGTTGAGAAGCGCGGTTCACGATCTTTCATCGCTGATATTCCCCACGCTTTGTCCGGTCTGCGGTTCGATGATGTCGGACGGCGAACAGTTCGTCTGCACCGCCTGCCGCTACCGCATTCCGATGACGGGATTCTGCCGCGAAGCGGACAATCCGATGTGGCGCAGATTCTGGGGACTCGTACCGGTCGAACGTGCGGCTGCTCTCTTCTGGTTTATCGACGGCAGCGAATGGAGACGGCTGATTCACGATTTCAAATACGGCGGCAAGTGGGTTTCGGCATTGCATTCGGGTCGCTGGCTCGGTGCCGAACTCGCCGCCGGCGGATTGTTCGCGGATGCGGATGTCGTCGTCCCGATTCCGCTGCATTGGCGCAAAAGACTCGCGCGCGGATACAACCAGTCGGAGTACATAGCCGACGGTGTGGCGCATTCGCTCGGCATTCCATGCGATTTCCGCAGCGTCCGGCGCAAAGTGAACAATCCGAGTCAGACGCAGCAGCGGCACGGTGAGCGTTGGGACAACGTCGCCGGCATATTCGAGGTGCGTCGTCCGGAACGGCTGCGCGGGAAACACGTTTTGTTGGTGGACGATGTCTTTACGACGGGAGCGACGGTGATTTCGTGCGCCGAGGCGATAGTCGAGGCTTGCGGAGGCGATGTGCGCGTGAGTGTGGCGACGCTGGCGGTATCGCGCAAGATGTTGGGAGAGGAGTGATTGCGCATTATTTTTCCTGTTGCTGCTCCGATAGTTTGCCGGCGCGCCAAAAATTTCATACATTTGTCTTGCAAAACGATTATTTCCGATATGGCAAAAGAATACAAGCAGTCTTCGCGAAACATGGAGATCTACGAGACACTCGTTCCGGAAGCGGGATGCATCCCTCCTCAGGCAGTCGAACTCGAAGAGGCGGTGCTCGGCGCATTGATGCTCGAAAGCGATTCGATATCGACCGTGCAGGAGTATCTGACCGAACCGGCATTCTATACCGAAGAGCACCGGTTGATATACCGTGCGATAGATGAATTGTCGCAGGCTCGCAAACCTATCGACCTCTATACCGTAACCGAACGGTTGAAATCGAAGAAGGAACTGACGAAGGTCGGCGGTGCGGCATATCTCGCCCAACTGACGCAGAAGGTCGGTTCGGCGGCGAATGTCGAATTCCACTCGCGAATCATCGCCCAGAAATACGTTCAGCGCGAATTGATTCGTTCTGCGGTCGAGATTCAAAAACGGTCGTACGACAATGCTACGGACGTTACCGACCTTATCGGATTCGCCGAGTCGGAAATTCTGAAAATCACCGAGGGCCATGTCAAGCGTTCGGTTCAAAGCGCGTCGGACATTCTGCGCCGCACGATTCTGCAAATCGAGGAGGCGGGCAAGAACGATTCGCGATACAGCGGCGTATGCTCGGGTTTCGCGGCTTTGGACAATATCACGCTCGGCTGGCAGCCGTCCGACCTCGTCATCATCGCCGCCCGTCCGTCGATGGGCAAGACGGCGTTCGTGCTTTCGATGGCCCGCAACATGGCGGTAACCTACGAAACGCCGGTCGCATTCTTCTCGCTCGAAATGTCCGCCACGCAGTTGATGACGCGGCTTATCGTTGCGGAAACGGGTTTGGCAGGCACGCTCATCCGAAGCGGCAAACTGTCGCCCGAACAGTGGAAACTGCTCGAAAACAAGGTTAAGCCTCTCGGTATGGCTCCTCTTTATATCGACGATACGCCGGCTCTGTCGGTATTCGAATTCCGCTCGAAGGCCCGGCGTCTGCACACGCACAACGGCATAAAGTTGATTATCATCGACTATCTCCAACTTATGACCGGCGGCAGTCAGGACAACAAGGGCAACCGCGAACAGGAGGTGGCATTCATTTCGCGAACCTTGAAGGCGATAGCCAAGGAGTTGAACGTGCCGATTCTCGCTTTGTCGCAGTTGAACCGAACGACCGAAGCCCGCGGCGGCTCGAAACGTCCGCAGTTGAGCGACCTCCGGGAGTCGGGAGCAATCGAGCAGGATGCCGACATCGTGGCATTCATCCACCGTCCCGAATATTACGGATTCACGCAGACCGAAGACGGATTGCCGACAGCGGGGCTTGCCGAAATAATCATTGCCAAGCACCGTAACGGAGCGGTTACCGACGTTCGACTGAAATTCCTCAAAGATCAGGCGCAGTTCACCGATATGGAGGATATTTCGGCAGGCGGCGAACAGTTCGACAACTATTACAGCGGCGACGACGGAATATCCGCACCTGACGCCGCTCCGTTGCAGCAGGTCGCAAGCACCGAATTCGACGTGCCGGGGTCGCATTCGATTAGCGACACCCCGTTCTGAAAATGACGTTATATATAATATAGGTATACCATGTTCGTAAAGTGCTTCGCTGGGGCGATAGTCGGAATACGGGCTGTAAGCGTTACGGTCGAAGTCAATGTCGCGGGAGGGGGCTTGGGACTCTATCTCGTAGGACTGCCCGACAATGCCGTCAAGGAGAGCGAACAGCGCATACGCGCCGCATTCGAAAACTCGTCGCGGCGGATGACGGGCAAGAAAGTGGTCGTCAATCTCGCTCCTGCCGACCTGCGAAAGGAGGGTTCGGGTTTCGACCTGCCGATAGCGGTCGGAATTCTCGCTGCAACGGAACAGGTCGTCGCCGACATGCTTGCCGATACGATGTTCGTAGGCGAACTGTCGCTCGACGGCGGAGTGAAGCCCGTTCGCGGCGTATTGCCGTTGGCAGTCATGGCGAAGGAGCAGGGACTGCACCGCATGGTCGTGTCGGCTGAAAATGCGTCGGAAGCAGCCGTGGTCGATGGAATCGAGATTATTCCGGTGCGGACGCTCGTCGAGACGATAGAGTTTTTGAACGGCGAACGTGTGATAGAACCGTCGTCGGCAGTGCGTTTCGATTCGTGCGACATCGCGGATGCGACCCGTTTCGCCGAAGATTTCGCCGACGTGAAAGGACAGGCGCACGTCAAGCGCGCATTGGAGATTGCCGCGGCGGGCGGGCACAATGTGTTGATGATTGGCGCACCGGGTTCGGGCAAGACGATGCTCGCGCGCAGACTGCCCACGATTCTGCCGCCTATGACGCTCGACGAAGCGATAGAGTGCACCAAAATCCACTCCGTAGCCGGCAAACTCGGCAGCAGTGCGGGACTTATGGTTCGCCGTCCGTTCCGTGCACCGCATCATTTGACGTCGCAGGTCGCGCTCGTCGGCGGAGGTCAGTCGCCGCAGCCGGGCGAGGTGAGCCTTGCGCACAACGGAGTGCTCTTCCTCGACGAACTTCCGGAGTTCGGTCGCAATGTTCTCGAAGTGCTGCGCCAGCCGTTGGAAGACAAGATGATAACGATTTCACGCGCGAAATACAGCGTCGAATATCCTGCGAACTTTACGCTTGTCGCCGCGATGAACCCATGCCCGTGCGGTTACTACAACCACCCGACCAAGGAGTGTTCGTGCGCACCGTCGGCGATTCACCGCTATTTTTCGCGAATCTCGGGTCCGCTGCTCGACCGTATCGACATGCACATCGAAGTAACGCCGGTAGCGATAGACGACATGAACTCTTCGCGCGAGGAGGAGACGAGCGCGACGATACGCGAACGGGTGATACGTGCGAGGAATATCCAGTCGGAGCGGTTCTCCGGGCTCGGCATCCACTCCAACGCGATGATGAACAGCCGCATGCTGCGCGAGTTCTGTCGTCTGGATGCCGATTCGCGCAGCCTGATAGAACGGGCGATGGACAGACTGAACCTCTCGGCGCGTGCATACGACCGCATAATAAAGGTCGCCCGCACGATAGCCGACCTCGACGGCGCAGCCGAAATCGGGGCATCGCATATCTCCGAAGCGATAACCTACCGTACGCTCGACCGCGATAACTGGGGACGATAGGTTGGTTTCCGGAAAAAAGCACTATATTTGCTAAAATTATCCCGATATGTTTACGATAATAGTCTGTTCCGTAAAGCCCGAAGCCGCCGCAGCATTGCGCGCCAACGTCGAAGCGACGATAGACCTCCCGTTCGAATTTGCAGCGTTCGACAATCGGGAAACGCGCCGCGGAATATGCAGCGTATACAACGAATGCGCCCGCAATGCCCGTTACGATATGTTGTGTTTCGTGCATGAAGACGTCGAGTTTCGGACGCAGGGCTGGGGCGAAATCATCGCCCGCAAGTTGCGCGAACCCGATTGCGGCGCGATAGGATTCGCCGGCTCGATTTCCAAATTGTCGCCAGCCATGGGTTTCGGTACGTTGATTGAGCATGCGAGATTCAACTATTATCAGGGAACGCCATCCGGAAAGGTCGAGCGAAAACGTATGAATCCTGACGGGCTCGATTTTTCACCCGTGATATGTCTCGACGGAATGTGTATGATAGTGCGCCGCGACGTATGGGAGCATTCGCCGTTCGACGAGGAGTTGTTGAAGGGATTCCATGCCTACGATGTCGATTTCACGACTGCTGTCGCTTGCAACGGTTACCGAAATTATGTCTGCAACGAAGCGGAGGTTTATCATGCGTCGCTCGGGAATTTCAGCAGCGAGTGGTACGAAAGCATCAAACTCTGTCATGAAAAATGGCGGTCGCGTCTTCCGATGTTCGTTTCGGATTCGAAATTTTCGCCGCGGCAGGTTGAACGGATGAACCGTCGGGCAGAGATGCGGATGCTGAAATTTTTTATCAAGCAACATATCTTCTCGCGCAGGGAGTTGTGGAGGCTGACTGCGGAATATGTCCGCAGACATCCGTGCGACAGGTTGTCGTATCTGTTGATAGTAAAATATTTGCGTTACGGATTGTTTTGAATTGCATATGAATAAGATTGAAGTCAAGGTCGTCGTGCCCATTTACAGCGAATCGTTGTCGGAGAAGGAGGCGAAGTCGCTCGCGCAGACGATGCGGATGCTCGGTCGCTACCCGATTGTTTTCCTTGCACCGAAGAATCTCGATATCGATGCTCTGACTGCGAAGTATCGACCTGATGAAATCGTGCGTGTCGGTGAGGAGTGGCTGGGACGCATGAACGGTATTGCAGGTTACAACCGCATGTGTATGTCGCGTGAATTTTACGACATGTTCGCCGACTGCGAATATATTTTGATATGCCAAACCGACGTGTGGATTTTCCGCGACGAATTGTCGGAATGGTGTTCGCGGGGTTACGATTATGTCGGCGCGCCGTGGGTGAAACGCTCTGTATACGATCGTCCGGTTATCCGCCAATATCTCAAATTGCGCAAAATGTTGTTCGGCAGGAATCCGATGAGGTTTTTGCGTCAGGACGGATTCAACAAAATCGGCAATGGCGGATTGTCGTTGCGCAAAGTGGATAGTTTTCGCGCTGCATGCGACGAATATCGCGATGCGATCGAGTATTTCAAATCGCATCATGGTACGCGTTTCAATGAAGACTGGTTCTGGGCATTGTTCCCGAAACGATTCGAGTATCCTTCGGTCGAGGAGGCGTTGGGCTTTTCGTTCGATGTCAAGCCGGACTATTGCTATGAACTGGCAGACCGACGTCTGCCGTTCGGCTGCCATGGCTGGTACAAAAAACGCATGTACGAATTTTGGAAACCTATTATCGAACCGGAACAATAACAGTTGATTATGAATGAACTCTTTATTGCGGCGATTGGCTGTGCGGCACTGATAGCCCTGATGACCGGATATGCCGTCACGCGCAAACGCAAATGTCGCGGCCCGGAGAACCGCAGACTCCTTGCCGGTCGCTGGCGCGTCGAGGACTGCGACCGTGAAATAGTGTTCGGCAAAGGCAGTGCAGGATATTGCGAAGCCGGCGGACGCATCGATACTTTTGCGTTCGTCGTTAGGGGCGACAGGCTCGCCGTTTCGCAGGATTGCGTCGTAAAGCGTTATCGAATCGTGCGTATCGGCGAAGAACGGCTGCGGCTCGAAGGCGAAAGCGATACGCTGGTGTTGAAGCGGCAGCCCCAAAAACGACCTTAACGACCTTAAAGTCTTTAAGAACCTTAATTAATTAAACATCGGCGGAGAGTTCTTCTCTCCGCCGATGGCGTTTCATGGCGCGGACGCTTATTCCAGTCGGCGTGCGCCGTCGGAAATCACGACATCGTAAATCTTCGGTTCGTGCCCGAACTTCTCGTTGAACTCGCGTTTGGCGGTAGCAACGAAGTTGTCGTACAGTTCCTCCTTCACAAGATTGATAGTGCAGCCGCCGAAGCCGCCGCCCATGATGCGCGAGCCGGTAACGCCGCAGCGTTCCGCAAGGCAGACGAGGAAATCCAACTCCTCGCAACTTACCTCGTAGTCGTGCGACATGCCCCAGTGGGTTTGATACATGCGTGCGCCGACGGTTTCATAATCGCCTTTTTGCAATGCATCGCATACGTCGAGTACGCGCTGCTTCTCGCCGATGACGTAGCGTGCGCGTTTGTAGTCCTCTTCCGAAATCTTGTCCTTTATCGCTTCGAGGTCGGCGAAATCGGCATCGCGAAGGGTCTCGATGCCCAGAGCCTTGGCGACCCGTTCGCACGATTCGCGACGTTTGTTGTACGGCGAATCGACGAGTTCGTGCTTGACGACCGAATTGACGAGCAGCAGCCGGTAGCCTTTCGGGTCGAACGGAAAGTATTCGAACTCCATGGAGCGGCAGTCGAGACGCATCAGATTGCCTTTCTTGCCGAATACGGAGGCGAACTGGTCCATGATTCCGCAGTTCACGCCGACATAGTGGTGCTCGGTCATCTGTCCGACGCGGGCAAGCGAGAATTTGTCGATTCGGTTGTCGGCGAACATGTCGTTGAGGGCATATGCGAACGTGCTCTCCAATGCCGCCGACGACGACATGCCCGCTCCGAGCGGAACGTCGCCCGAGAATGCGCAGTCGAAGCCGCGAACATCCACGCCTAATTTCGACATCTCGCGGCATACGCCGAAGATGTATTTCGCCCAGCCTTCTGCCGGTGCGTCCTTCTCTTCGAGTCCGAATTCGCTGCTCTCGCCGAGGTCTATCGAGTATGCCCGCACGCGGTCCGTGCCGTTGGGGCGTATCGCTGCGACGATGCCGCAGTCCACTGCTCCGGGAAATACGAAGCCGCCGTTGTTGTCGGTGTGCTCGCCGATGAGGTTGATGCGACCCGGCGAAGCATACATTGCGCATTCGCCTCCGAACCGGTCGGCGAATGCATGTTTTACGATTTTAATGTCCATTTTTTCGGTGTTTTATAGTCGTTTTACTCTGTTTTTATGGTTATTACAGCCGGTTTCACCCCTTTCGCGGAAGCCTCGAACGTTATCGTTCCCGATTCCGTGCCGGACTGCACGATTGCGGTAAGCCGTCCGTTGAACAGGTGCATGTGCGGCAGATGAAACGCTTCGAGCGATGTCGGGTCGCCGTTGGCTGCTGCGCGGAACATGCCTGCACCCTCTACTGCGAATCGCACCTCGCGGTTGTCGAAAGGAACGATGTTGCCCTCCCTGTCCACCGCGCGCACCTCGATATAGGCGAGGTCTTCGCCGTCGGCGGCTATTAGCGAACGGTCGGCGACGGCTTCCAGCCGATAAGGTTTGCCTGCCGTGCGTATCGTTTTTTCAGCCGCCTTTCTGCCGTCGGCGTCGTATGCCGCGACACGCAGTTCGCCCGCTTCGAAGGCGACATCGTCCCACATCAGCCGGTAACGCTCCTTGACGTCGCCGCCCTTGTGCTTGGTGCGGATGCCGAGACTGCGGCCGTTCAGAAAGAGTTCAGCCGACGGGTAGGAGGTGTAGACGTAGACCGGTGTGGTCTCTCCCTTGCGGTCGCGCCATGTCCAGTGGGGCAGTATGTGAAGCGTCGGACTTTCGCGGTTCCAGACGCTGCGGTAGAGCCAGTAGCGGTCTTTCGGAATAGATGCGAGGTCGATGATGCCGAACATCGAACTGTGGTTTGGCCATGCGTCCGTATCGTATGGCGACGGTTCGCCCAAGTAGTCGAATCCGGTCCAGACAAACTGACCGATGACGTACGGCAGATCGTCGTCCGCCGCGAAATCCTTGTCGGGAATGTTCGACCAACTGCAATATTCGGTGTCGTACGATGACGAGTGGTTGTCGGGATGTCTCCGCTGCGCTCCTCCCTCGTTCGGGAAGTGATATACGCCGCGGGAACTTACGGTCGATGCCGTTTCGCTGCCCAGAACGAGATTCTGCGGCAGTTTGTCGTAGGCTTCGGCGTAGCGCGACACCTTGTAGTTGAATCCCGGGACGTCGAGCAACGCCGCAAAACCGTTTTCGAGAACGCTGTCTATCTGATCCATTCCGCAGGTTACGGGACGTGTCGGGTCTTCGCGGTGGCATATCGACTGCAACCACGATGCGACCTTGTAGCCTCCCGCCGTCCATTGGGTCGGAACCTCGTTGCCGATGCTCCACATGACCACGGAGGCGTTGTTGCGGTAATGGCGCAGCATGTTCACCATGTCGCGTTCAGCCCACTCGGCGAACAGACGGTGGTAGCCGTTGTCGCACTTGGCGACATCCCATTCGTCGAACGGCTCTATCATCATCATGAATCCCATTTCGTCGCACAGTTCGACGAGTTCGGGCGCAGGCATGTTGTGCGAGGTGCGTATGGCATCGCAGCCCATATCCTTCAACATCGTCAGTTGGCGACGTATCGCCGCCTTGTTCACCGCTGCTCCCAGAGGTCCGAGGTCGTGATGCAGACACACGCCGCGGAACTTGCGGCACTCGCCGTTGAGGAAAAATCCCTTGTCTGCCCGCAGTTCGACGGTGCGGATGCCGAAACGGGTCGTATATTCGTCGGTGAGCCTGCCGTCGTGGTAGATTTTCGACTCGGCGGTATAGAGCGCGGGCGATTCGGGCGACCACAGCCGCGGATTCTCGACTGTGAAGTGCTGTTCGAACGGCATCGAATGACAGACTTTGCGCATGTCATCCTTTTCGGCGACCGTCCGACCCTCGGCATCGCGTATTACGGTCGCAATGCGCAGCATCCCGCCGTCGGGCAGATTGTCGATTTCGGTGCGCAGGCATACCGATGCATAGTCGCTGCCGACATACGGAGTCGTTACGCACGTTCCCCACACCGGAACGTGTATTCGCCCGGTCGTTATCAGATGCACGTTGCGATAGAGCCCCGCTCCCGGGTACCAGCGCGACGATTGAGACAGATTCTCCAACTCCACCTCTACGAGGTTGTCTCCCTCTTTCGCTGCATCGGTTATGTCGATTGCGAACGAATTGTAGCCGTAAGCCCATTCGCCGCATTTCGTTCCGTTCACGAATACCTGTGCCCCGCTCATCGCTCCGTCGAACAGCAGAGTGAAACGGCGGTCTCCCTTGTGCGCTATCGGCAGGGTCAGCCGATAGCCTCCCTTGCCGACGTAAGGCAGTCCGCCCGTGCGTCCGGTCTTCACCGTCTCTTCGCGTTCGCCGTTCTGGACTACGGCTACGGTTTGCAGGTCGTTGCTGCGGTCGAAAGGTCCGTATATCGCCCAGTCGTGCGGAACGGTTACCTTAACCCACTCTTTCGCGCCGTTCCTGTCGCCGCGGCGAAACTCCCAACCCGATTTGAGGGTCGTAACCGTGCGCGGCTGCGCCGATGCGGATGCAATGGCTGTCGCTGCTGCGACAAATGCCGTTATGAGGTTTCTCGATTTCATGCTTCGCGTCTATTTGAATGCGTCCATCGCTTTGGTCGGACGTCCGTTTCTGTCGAATGCGCCTTTCGTGTAGCCGTTGAATCCCGGTGTACACTCCGGCTCCCAATAGAACACGCCCAAACAGTGTCCGTCGGTGCGCGAACGGGCGTTGCGTATCAGATAGTCGAGGAACGAGTATGCCGTATCGGCATCATCCCACGGCATGCCGACCTCGCATATCATGACCGGCTTGCGGTATTTGGAGTACAGCGTTTTGATGTTGGCGATGCATGTTTCGGAGTAGGATTTCCAGTTGTTCGCATCGGGATAGAGCGACATGCCGATGATGTCGTACTTCCCTCCGTTGCGGTTCAGTATTTCGCCCAACAGATAGGTATATTGGTCGAGTTCCTGCCCTTTGTCGAGATGTACGATGACTTTCGCGTCGGGATAGACGTCCTTTACCGCATTGTAGCCTGCGGTCGTCAGTGCCGAGTAGTTTGCCGGTTCTGTCCACGAGCGACCGATTTCCCACAACATTCCGTAGGTCGTTTCGTTGCCGACCTGCACCCATTCGACGTCGATGCCTTCCGATTTCAGTGCCGACAGAACGCCTGCCGTATGGTCGTATACCGCTTTTTTCATCTGCTCGATGCCGTATTCCGTCCATGCGGCGGGGATGGTCTGATGCCCCGGGTCAGCCCAAGTGTCGCTGTAATGGAAATCTATCATCAGCCGCATGCCGAGAGCATGCGCACGTTTCGCCTTCTCTACGACATCGGCTTCGGCATTCCATCCGTCCGCGGGATCGACCCACACGCGCAGACGAATGGCGTTCATCCCCAGTTTCTTCATAAGAGCCGTACACTCCATGGGCTTGCCGGTCGCGTCGGCGAAAGTGCAACCCTCGCGCTCCATCTGCGTTACCCAACTGATATCGGCTCCCTTGGCGAATACGTAAGACTGTTCTTTTTCTTTCGATTGCGTGTCTTTTCCGCAACCGGACAATATGACCGTGCAAACTAATGCGACGGTCAGTGTCGATAGTTTTAAGGTTTTCATACTTACAAATATACGAAAAAGTTGAATGTAAAAGCAAATTTATTGACTGTCGTTTTTGCAAATGATGAAATTTTATTACCTTTGTACCGCCGATGCCCAGATGGCGAAATGGTAGACGCGCTCGTTTCAGGTGCGAGTGTTGAGAGACGTGTAGGTTCGACTCCTATTCTGGGCACTGAAAGGGGATTGTCAGGAATTGACAATCCTTTTTTGTTTTCCGGGGGGGCGTGCCGGCATAATATCGGTGAAAATGTTGGTCTGTTCGGAGTTTTTTATTACTTTTGAAACAATAGAACGATATATTTCGAAAAATGAAATCCAAACCGATAATGCTTTCGGGGCTTGCGCTAACGGCGAATGCCTTCTCGGGGATATGCGCCGATACGCGCCCCAACATACTTTTTTACATAGCGGACGATGCGTCGTATGCCCATTTCGGGGCGAACGGATGCCGGTGGATTCGCACTCCCGCTTTCGACCGCGTGGCATCCGAGGGCGTCGTTTTCGACAACTGCTATACGCCGAACGCCAAATCGGCTCCGAGCCGTGCCGTATTGCTTACGGGTCGTTATTCGTGGCAGTTGGAGGAGGGCGGCAACCATATCACCAATTTCCCGTCCCAGTACAAGGTCTTCCCCGAAGTTCTCGGCGAGCACGGTTATGCCGTCGGTTTTACGGGCAAGGGCTGGGCTCCGGGCAATCCGGGCGAAGTGAACGGCAAGCCGCGCCGTCTTACGGGCAAACCTTATCAGAAGCGCAAGACGCAGCCGCCGACAAGTCAGATTGCAAAGACAGACTATGCAGCCAACTTCCGCGATTTCCTCGATGACAGAGCCGCCGACGGCAAGTCGTGGTTCTTCTGGGCGGGGTCGCGCGAACCGCATCGCCGTTACGAGTACGGCTCGGGTGCGGCATTGGGCGGCAGGAACTTGGACGAGGTGGACGGTATTCCGCAATTTCTGCCGGATAACGAAATCGTGCGCAACGACTTGTCGGACTACGGCTTCGAGATAGAGTATTTCGACAGTCATCTGGCGGCGATGCTCTCTGAACTCGAACGTCGCGGCGAACTGGACAATACGATAGTCATCGTTACGTCGGACAACGGCATGCCGTTCCCGCGTGCCAAGGCCAACCATTACGAGCATTCGCATCATCAGCCGCTGGCGATTATGTGGCGCGGCGGCATAAAACATCCGGGACGGCGCATAACCGATTATGTCAATTTCGTCGATATGGCACCGACAATTCTCGATATGGCGGGCGTCGCGCCCGACGGCATGCAGCCCGTCAGCGGCGAGAGCATGCGTCCTCTGCTCGAAAGCGACAAGTCGGGACGTATAGATGCCGGTCGTGACAGGATAATATTCGGTCGCGAGCGCGACGATTACGGACGTCCAGCGAATCAGGGATATCCGATTCGCGGTATCATACGCGACAGTCTGCTCTACATTTGGAATCTCAAACCCGAATTATATCCTGCCTGCAACCCCGAAACGGGCTATACCGAAATAGACGGTTCGCCGACGAAGAGCGTGATACTCGACATGCACCGTTCGGGCGAGAACGACTTTTATTACGAACTGTCCATGGGCAAGCGTCCGAAAGAGGAACTTTACGACCTCAAAACGGACGGCGACTGTATGCACAATCTGGCTGACGACCCTAAATATGCGAAGCGTAAAAGGGCTATGCGCAAGGAGTTGGTCGGAGTGCTGCGTGCGCAGGGCGACCCGCGCATGTCGGGCAACGGAGATATTTTCGACAGTTATCCCTACAACGAAGCGCAAAACTGGAATTTTTACGAAAAGGTGGTCAGCGGCGAAATCGAGCGTCCTTGGGAGATTACCAAATGGATAAACCCGACCGATTACGACGCATATGTCCGTCTTAAACAGGCGGAAAAGGCTGCCGGCTCCGCGAAATCGGGAGAGGACCGCTGACAGCGCGGCCCGAAAGGACAGAGTGCCTTGCCGCAAACAGCAGTACCGAAACGCATGGCTCCGAAAGATGTCGTTTCCGAAGGAATATGAAAAGAAATGAAAAAGGTTGCCGCTTCATTAGCGGCAACCTTTTTCACTGTTATTCGGCTCGGTTCAGCGGCGTTATCGAAAGACGGAATTCGCAGTCGCCGTATGGCAGACGGTATTCCGGCAGCGGCTGTGCGCCCCAACTGTTGATGCAGCCGAGCCCGCTGTGCGCTCCGTCGATGCAGACATGCGTGCAGCCGTCGGCAACCAGTTCGTTAGGATGCGCTTTGTATTCGGCGCTGCGCGCGTCGAGTTGCGGGATGTCGTATGGCAGGGCAGATGCCGACAAATATGTTTCGCCGACGATTTCCACTCCGCAGCCTTCGGCATCCGACAAACTCCATCTGCGGAGATGCGATTTAAGCCCCGACTCCTGCGGACTTGCGTATTCGCGGTGGAACTGTTCGCTTACCGATTGTTCGTAAAGGCTTACGAGCGTCGCGCTGTGGCGGTCGGAGTAGTTCTCGAACGGACCGCAGCCGAAAAACCGCAGCGTGTCGAACCTTCCGTCGGCAGCGAATTTGATTCCGAATCTCGGCATGTCGGCGATGTCGCGCCGCGATTTGTCGGCTGTCATTTTTTGATAAATCTCCATTCTTCCCTCCGAATCGATGCGGTAATTCATCGTCAGCACCGCTCCGAATGCCGGTATGTCGTATACCGCTTCGACTTCGGCGCAGCGTTCGCGCTTCGAGAACGTCATGTCGCGCAGCCGCAGTTCGGGATTCTGCCACATCGCGATGTCGGCGATTCGCTTGTTGAGTTGCAGCCCGAGGTCGTTGTCGGTGGCGGCGCGATAGAAATTCGGCACTATCGGTCGTGCGAGCAACTCCGTGCCGCATGAGGTGTACGAGGTAACGAATCCGTTCGAACGGTCGAACACGATGCGGAATTTATCCCCGGCGACGGCGTTGCCGTCCACCTGCGGACATCCGGCATCCGCCCGCGATTCGGCGAACCGCTCCGATTGTGCCTTCGTGCGGATGGCTATCTGGTCGTATGCGAGTTCTTCCCCGGCGTCGAGCAGCCCGCAAGCGCGTTTGAGACGGTACGAAACCGTAAGGAATATTTCGTCGCCGACAATCGAATCGAATTGTCGGGAAGTATAGCCGAGTGCAACGGTTCGGGTCTGCTGCGGTGCGATGTCGAGATTTTCGATTGCGCCGCACAACATGTTGCGCCCGTCGGATTCTATTCTCCATTCGAGCCTGAAATCATCGAGCGGAATGAAGAAATATTCGTTGTATATATTCACGAGCCCTTCGCGCAGCGACTTTGCGGATGTGTGTATCGGGCGATGCTGATAACGCGCTTCGTAGGCGTGCGGATGCCAGATGCGGTTCGCCGCGACAAGCCCGTTGCAGCAGAAGGTGCTGTCCGAGGCGTCGATTTCGTTGTAGTCGCCGCCGTAACGGTAGGTGATGCTTCCGTCAGGGTTGCGGTGGGCGAGTGCCTGATCGGCGAAATCCCAAATGAATCCGCCCTGATATCGGGGCTCTCGGCGAATCATGTCCCAATACTCTTTGAATCCGCCGAGCGAATTGCCCATCGCGTGTGCGTACTCGCACTGGATAAGCGGGCGGGCGGGGTCGGTGCGCAGATATTTTTCGCAATTTTTGTACGAACGGTACATCGGGCATTCGATGTCGGTGTTGCGTCCTTTGTATTTCGTCGCCTGTTCATACATTACCGGTCGCGAAGGGTCGGCAGCCTTGATGAAGTCGTAACACTTTTCGAAATTTATGCCGTTGCCCGCTTCGTTGCCTGTACTCCACACGATTATCGACGGATGGTTGCGGTCGCGGGACACCATGCGTTTGTTGCGCGCCAGATGCTGCGCCTCGAAAAGCGGATTGGCAGCGAGTGTACGTTTGCGGTCATAGATGTAGTAACCGTGCGATTCGATATTCGCTTCGTCCACGACGTATATTCCGTAGCGGTCGCACAGGTCGTACCACAACGGGGAATCGGGGTAGTGGCAGCAGCGTACGGCATTTATGTTCATCCGTTTCATTATGCGTATGTCGCGCAGCATCTCTTCGCGGGAGACGCAATAGCCGGTATGCGTGCTCAATTCGTGCCGATTCACGCCTTTGATGAGTATCGCCTTGCCGTTTAAGAGCAGTTGCCCGTTGCGTATCTCCGTTTTGCGGAATCCGACGTTGAATGCCGTCGCTTCGATTTCCCTGCCTTTCGCCGATGCACTTACCGTAAGCGTGTACAGATTAGGCTCCTCCGCGCTCCATTTTTTCGGATTATCGACAGAAAATCCCGTATCGACGCGCCCGCGAACCGGTTTGAATTCGCCGCCTGCCACGCGATTCCCTTGCGCATCGCAGAGCGAAAGTGCGATGCATTCGACGCCGTCGGTAACAGTTATCGCGACGTCGAGCATGCCGTTGCGGTATTCGCTGTCGAGGTCTGGCGTTATATTCACGTCGGCGATGCGCCGTCGGTCGCGTGCATAGATGTAGCAGTCGCGTCCGATGCCCGACAATCGCCAGAAATCCTGATCTTCGAGGTACGACCCGTCGCACCATCGGTGTATCTTCATCGCAAGCAGATTGTCTCCCTTGCGCAGAAATTTCGTAACGTTCCACTCCGATTCGAGTTTGCTGTCCTTTCCGTAGCCGACCTCGCGCCCGTTCACCCACAGCGAAATGTCCGATGTCGCCGAACCTATGTGGACGAAAATATCTTTCCCGCGCCACTGTTCGGGAATCGATACGGTGCGGCGGTACAGCCCCGTGTAATTCTGCTCGAATGGAACGAGCGGCGGATTGTTGTCGAAGAATTTGTACCACGGATAAGGCTGGTTGGTGTAAACCGGGTCGCCATAGCCGTTGAGTTCCCATATCCCCGGTACAGGCATGGTGCCCCATGCGGAGTCATCGAACGATAAGGCGGCGAAGTCATTCGGCGCGGCATCGGGACGCTCGGCACGGAAGAATTTCCAGTCGCCGTTGAGCGAACGGTATTGCGGCGAACGTCTGAAATCGTTTTCTGCAACGGCATCGGCACTGCTTGCCCATACGATGAAACTTGCGCGCATGGGTTCGCGGCCGATGTCGAATACGGACGGGTCGCACATTCTCTCTTGTGCCATGGATACGGTTGCAAGGGCGACCGAAGCCGCCGACAGTATAAATTTCTTCATATTGTTATGTTAAAGCCGCTTATGGCTTTCGTTCCGCTATTTGAAAAACTTGTATTGGAATATCAGCAGGTAGACCACCGCAATCGAAATATAAGTATCGGCGAGATTGAAAATCGGACCGAAGAAATATTTCTGCGAATCAACCAGAAAATCGAGCCACTGCGGACAACTTCCCCAACGGAACAGCGGGAAATAGAACATGTCCACCACACGCCCCATCATGAACGGAGCATATCCGTCGCCGAAATGGGCGATTGCGGCGGGCGTCGAAGCCGAAAACAGAATCCCGTAGAATGCGCTGTCGATGATATTGCCTATCGCTCCGGCGATAATCAATGCCAGACCGACGATAACCCCTTTTGGAGCATTGCGCTTCGAAATGTATCGCAGATAGTAAATCAATGCGCTGACCAAACCGATACGGAACAGGCTTAACGCCAACTTTCCCCAGTCGAATGTGCTGCCTGTCGAAAGTTGCATCCCGAACGCGGCACCGTTGTTTTCGACGAATCGCAGTTGAAACCAGTCGGGTATTACGACGATTGTCTCTTCAAGGTGCATAGTGGTTTTGACCCATATTTTCAGCAACTGATCGATTATTACGAGTGCAGTTATAAGCAACGAGATGCGTTTAAGATTCATATCGATTCGTGTTTTCAATGACAAAGATACGAATAAGCGAGGGCAATGCCAAATTTATTTGGCTTTGCCGAGCGGGAGTATCTAAGGCGCAGCCAAAGTACGAATAAGCGAGGGCAATGCCAAATTTATTTGGCTTTGCCGAGCGGGAGTATTTAAGGCATGGGCGAACGCAGCCGCGTACTTAATTTCCCGGCACCCCCCCCACTCCATAAATGTATTCGCTTTTGCAGGCGGCATCGGCTTTAAGGGCGGATGCGAGGAGAAAGAGAATATGTATATTATGTATTTATTATAAATATAGGTATAAAATAATTGTTGAAAAAAGCCTGAAAAAATAACGGAAAATATTTGCACATTATAAAATTGTCCGTATCTTTGCACCCGCAATTGAGAATAAAACCTCTGCGGAGTACGCTGAGGAGGGTTTCAGAAAGGAAACGCCGGAAAGAGTAAAACGGGGAGGTCGAAAAATTGCGAAAAAAGTTCTTTAAAAATTTGGTGGTTCAAAAAAGATGTTTTACCTTTGCACCACTTTCCGCTCCGAAAAACGGGTGCGGGATTTTTAAAACGGTTCTTTGATTTACTGGTTATATTTTGAGAGAAAATGTAGTATTTATCTGTCAATTTCCTTTAAAGGGAAAGAAGTAGTCAGGACTCTAACAATACATTTAATTTATTACAATGGAGAGTTTGATCCTGGCTCAGGATGAACGCTAGCGGCAGGCTTAACACATGCAAGTCGAGGGGCAGCATAGGGTGTAGCAATACGCTTTGATGGCGACCGGCGCACGGGTGCGTAACGCGTATGCAACCTACCTGTAACAGGGGGATAACACCGAGAAATTGGTACTAATACCCCGTAAAATTACGAGAGGCATCTTTTGTAGTTGAAAGTTC
>CAYRSF010000065.1:0-21649 GCA_964427035.1 uncultured Alistipes sp. | reverse complement strand
GCCCAGACCATCGACGGCGCGCATTTGCGACTCGATACGGCGACGCTCGATTTCGGCGACGTGCAGCGTCGCGGGGGAGATTTGGTTCGCGAAATCGGATTCGTGAACGACGGCTCGTCGCCGCTCGTGATATTCAGCGTTACGACATCGTGTTCGTGCCTGAAAGCGGACTATTCGCGAAAGCCTGTGCCACCCGGAGCGCGCGGCGTCATAAAAATCGTATACGAAGCCCGCAAAATGGAATCCGGAGTGTTTCATCGCGTGATGCAGGTTCGTTCCAACTCCGCGGACGGCGTATGTCTGATAACCGTCCGGGGCAATTCGCTCGACGGTCCGAAACCGTCGAAAAAGTAGCATTCCCGAGCGTGAGGATTTCCGCACGTCCGACATTCTTGCGATTAAATCGCGTTTTTTTGAAATTCCGACCGCGCTTTCGGCTGCGGGACGGTTTCTGTATGCGTCTCAATGTAATCGCTGCATGACGATGCGCCGATTTTTCGTTTCCGAATCTTTCCTTTTTTTCGTGCATGTTTCCGAATATCGGTTTTTCCAAGTTTTTAATTTTCGTTTCGTGCGAAAAATGTTTCGACTTTTATTGGTTATCTGAAATAATTTTTTTATTTTTGTATGAATTTATGTAACCAATTTTTAACAAAACTTAATAATTAACCTATGAAAAAAGATTTACTTCTTGCTTCAAACGGTGTCCGCAAATTGGCTGCGTCGGTGCTAATGCTGTCGTTGTTAGTTTGTTGTGCATTGTTTAGCCCGGTTAGCGTCTACGCCCAAAAGGGCAAGCATGTTACCGGTAAAGTTACAGATGCCAACGGTCCGATGATCGGCGTTACGGTTTCTGTGAAAGGCATGGACACTCGTGCGACTCTGACGAATCTCGACGGTACTTATTCCATCGACGTTGCGGGAGTAGCCAATCCGTCTCTCGAATTCTCGTATGTCGGCTATGCTTCGCAGACGGTTCAGGTTGGTTCGAGAACGGTTGTCGATGTCGTGATGGCTGAGGAAACCAAGAAAATCGAAGAGGTCGTCGTAACCGCACTCGGTATCACCCGCGCCGAAAAGTCGCTGGGTTATGCCGTTTCGAAAGTGTCGGGCGACGATATCGCCAAGACGGTTTCGGGCAACTGGCTCGACGGTATGAACGGTAAGGTCGCAGGTATGTCTTTCGAGTCCGCGGCTACGGGTCCTGCCGGTTCGGTTCGTGTAACTCTCCGAGGCGAGTCCTCCCTGTCGCACGACAACAACGAGGCTCTCTTCGTCGTGGACGGTGTGCCGTTGGGAAGCGATAACACCGCATCCGGAGGCGACAACGAGTCCACCGATGCCCCTATCGACTACGGTAACGGTATCGGAGACCTTAACCCTGACGACATCGCTTCGGTTTCGGTACTGAAAGGTCCTGCCGCTACCGCACTCTACGGTTCGCGTGCTCAGAACGGCGCGGTCATCATCACCACCAAGAGCGGACAGAAGAACAAGGGTATAGGCGTTACCTATTCGTTCTCGTTCGTTGCCGAGCAGGCTTCGTACTGGCCGGAATTCCAGGAGGAGTACGGTTCGGGTACCGCTTCGCTTACGACCCGGCGCACCCATCCTGTTCTGGGCTCCGTGTATGCTCAGCAATATTACTCCGCATGGGATGTATACAACGGCGACACCAAAATCGCCGACCGTTCGTGGTCATTGAACGCATGGGGTCCTAAATACGGAACCGATATGGGATACGGCTACGACGAAAAAGGCAACAGTCTGACCTATATGTACGACTCCCTCGATTTCGATGCGTTGAAGGAATTGACGGGCAATACAATCCTCAATGCGGGCAAAGGCAACGGCTATCTGACCGCTCAGCAGAATCTATATCATCTGCTCCCGTATCTGCCGCAGGATTATTACAAGGGATTCTACGAGACCGGTCTGACGTTCAAGAACTCGATTGCCATCAGCGGCAACAACGGAAAAGGCACTTCGGTGCGTGCTTCGTTCCAGGATACGCGCAACGACTGGATCGTTCCGAACATGGGTTACAATCAGGAGTCGGCAAGTTTCAGTATCAATACCAAAATAAATAAGGTAATCAAGTTCAACGCCAAGGTGAATTATTACCGCAAGAGATCCGACAACCTTCCTACGACCGGCTACAATGCCGCTTCGCCTGTTTATCAGTTGATGAGCAGTCATCCGAACGTTTCGGTGGACTCCTACTACGATGAGTACAGAAGCGGTCGTATACAGGACGCTTACGCCAACAAGGCAGGCGAGGATTCCGCATCCCTGAACTCGCTCATCACCAACAACGGTTCGTCGCGCCGCGATAATGTTTACTGGCTGGCATACGAGTTCCTCAATACGCAGGTGCGCGACCGTGTATACGGAAACATGCAGGTTACGTTCGACATTACCAAGGATTTGAGCCTGTTCGTACGTTCCGGATTGGATTTCTATCAGGATCACCGTACTTCGCGCAAACCACAATACGCAAACAACTATGCCGATGGCTGGTTCCGCGTTCAGGACATCTTCCGTTACGAGGTCAATAGCGATTTCCTCCTCTCGTACAAACACCAGTTCAACCGCTTCTTCCTCGGAGTGAACTTCGGCGGCAACAACCGTGTATACAATCACCGCAACACTACGATGATTGCCGAGAAACTCTCGACGCCGAACGTGTTCATGATTTCCAACTCGATCGACCGTCCGAGAGTGAACTATACGCTTACGGAAAAGATGGTCAATTCGTTGTACGGAATGATTTCGATGAACTACAACGATACCTACTTCTTGGATTTGACCGCACGTAACGACTGGTCGTCCGCTCTGAAAAAAGGCAACAACTCCTATTTCTATCCTTCGGTCAGCGCAGCGATTCTGCTCGATCAGGCCATTCCGGGATTGCGCGATACCAACTGGCTCGACATGTTGAAGATTCGCGGATCGTGGGCTAACGTGGGTAACGATACCGGTGCTTATCAGATTACCGATTACTACACCAACTCGTCGTACAACTCGTCGTTCATTCTTCCGGGTACGCTCAATAATCCTGACCTGAAACCGGAAAACACCGAGTCTTGGGAGGTCGGTTTGGAGGCTCACTTCTTCAAGAAGCGTCTCTCTATCGATGTCGCTTACTACGACAGCAACACGACCAACCAGATTTTGGCTGTCCCTACCGACCAGATTACCGGTGCTACGTACAAACGAATCAATGCAGGTAAGGTGAACAACCACGGTGTCGAGATTTCGCTGGGTGCGAAATTCATCCAAACGCGCAACTTCTCGTGGGATTTCAACTTCAACTGGTCGAAGAACTGGAACCGACTGATCGAACTCGCTCCGGGTGTCGATTTGTACCAGTTGAACACCGGCTTTACCTCGGGCAACAACGTATTCATTTACGCATACCCGAAGGGTTCGAAGAACTATCCTAACGGAACCGAACTCGGTCGTATCTTCGGCTACGGATTCCAGCGCGCTCCGCAGGGTGCGTACTATATCGATGCCGATGGTCGCCAAATCGACTGCGCCGGCAAGATTATCGTGGATTCGAACGGTTACCCGCAACTCGACAACAAAAACTTGCAGGATTTCGGTTCGATATATCCTGACTGGAAGGGCGGTTTCAGCACTACGCTCCGTTACAAGAACCTCCGTTTGGGCATGCAGTTCACCTATCAGTACGGCGGCAAGTGCTACTCTCTGACTCACGCCGTATTGGCAGCCGGAGGTAAGACCGAGGATACTCTCTACGGTCGTTACGACGGTTTGGTATTCGACGGTGTCAATCTGACCGCGAACGGAACCTATACCAAGAATACGACTATTACCCAGAGCGCAGCATTGTTCTATCAGGATTACTACTATACCCGTAAGAACTCCGAGACGAACACGTTCGATACTTCGTTCCTGAAACTCAAACAAATCAGTCTCGATTACTCTTTGGGCAAGAAGGCAATCCAGAAGATTGGCTGGCTCAGAAGCCTTTCGATTGGCGTATTCGTAACCAATGTATTCTGCGTAACCGATTTCCCTCAATACGATCCGGAGGCTGCAACGTTCAACTCGGCTTCCATCAGCCGCGGTATCGAAACCGGAGCCTATCCGATGACTCGCACCTACGGTCTCACTCTTAAACTGGGCTTCTAACAATAAATATAAGTATAATATATGAAAACATTGAAATATATAGCAGCCGCATTGATATTGGTCTCGATGTCGTCGTGTCGTACGCTCGAAGAGTACAATATCAGCCAGAACCAGATTCAGGTCAATTACGCACAGCCGTGCGACATGATGGACGAGATAATCTGCTCCGGCGCATTGAACTGCCAGCAGCGTTTCTACGATACCTATGCAGAGTTGATGCAGTATACCTGTATCACATCTTCGTCCAACGAGGTTATCAGCCGTTACTATATCGCGCCGAGTTATGTGGAGAACTGCTGGAACAACTTCTCCCGCTGGGCTGCGAATGCCGACCATATGTACGATTTGGCGGACAAGGCGGATGACGACAACTATCGTGCGGTCGCTCTCACGCTCCGTGCGATGTACATGGACATGCTCGTTTGTACGTTCGGATACGTTCCGTTTACCGAGGCGTTCATGATTCGCGAGGGCAACAACAAGCCGGTATTCGATTCGCCGAAGACCATCTATTCGCAGTTGATCGTCGATTTGGAGACCGCGAACTCTCTCTATAACGTTTCCAAGCCTCTGGGCAATCCTAAAAAGGATAAACTCTATGCGGGCGACACCCAAAAGTGGCAGAAGTTTACCAACTCGTTGATGCTGCGCTTGCTGATGCGTCTGTCGGAGCGTTCTACCGAAATGGAAATCGTTTGGGGCGAGTCCGTCGTTCAGAAAATCAAAAACATCATCGACAATCCTGCCGTTTATCCGGTCATGACCGATTACGAGGATAATGCCTGCGTATATTTTGCGGGTGAAGCCCCGTTCCAGAACAACTGGGGAGGTTATACCGAGGCCACTCTCGCAGGACACCGTTTCACCGAGCACATGTACAATATCATGAGACCTCAGTTGAACGGGGCAAGAGGCGGCGACCCGCGTGTATATATCTGGTTCATGCCATACTCCGCAGGCTACGGTTGGATCGGAATCCCTTCGGGCATCCCGGGCGACGATATGCAGTCGGCAGGTTATACGGTTATGAACTTCCAGACGATGAACGATTATAAACTTCCGTATTCGTTCATGAACTGCGACGAAGTTTACTTCATCAAGGCCGAGGCTTACGCCCGCATGAACGAGGAGTGGGCGGAGATTGCGGCATCTGAAAACATCATCCGCGAACTGTACAATACCGGTATCAAAAAGTCGTGCGAGTTCTGGCGTCATATCTATCGCGATGTCCTCGGTTACAACGGTCGTTTCATCGATATCGCGACGCAGCCTACATATCGTAATTTCTTTGCATGCAACGATGACCCGAACGATGATACGTCTTACATACTGCCGATATACGCGAAGGATTCCGACAAAAAGAGCGGAAAGGTGCAGTCCGAACAGGAATTGGTTCCGGTAATCAGCAATGCAGCCATCGAGGATTACTATACGAATGTCGCTCCTTTCAACATGAGCGATCCTATCAAGTGCATCATCAATCAGAAGTTTATCGCCAACTTCCGCGTCGGCTTGGAGGGCTGGTGCGACTACCGTCGTACGGGCTATCCTGAGATGACGATTCTCGACGGTACGTACAACAATCACATTCTGCCTTACCGTTTGGTTTATCCTAACAGAACCAAATCGACGAACGACGAGAACTATCAGAATCTGCTTTCTGTATTGAGTTCGACTTATTACGACGGAGCAGACGATATGCTAACCCCGATTTGGTGGAGCGAAGCGGCTTTGACCAAAGAGATTCGTTAATTTGTAAATAGATTGAAAATTATGAAATATACAGTTAAATATTTGAGATCAGCAGCATATTTGCTTGCGCTTGCATCGATGATAAGCGTTACCGGCTGTAAAGAGGACGAAGACATTTATCATCCATATGACGATGTTTACGGCGGCGAATATTGCATATTCGCGGGATCGAACAGTACCGAGGAATCTCTCGAAGTCAATACGAACGGCATGATCGGCGAGACGTTCGCCAATCTGGTTACCTATGACATGTATACCAATGCCGGCGATTGGAAAATCGAATACGATTTTTCGAAATGTTTCAATCCGGATCCTAAAATTTCGTGGATCGAGACTTGGCCGGACGCAGGCAACGGCGACGGACGTTTTACGGTTAAGTTCCATGCCAATACCGATCAGGGCGATACCAAATACGCCAATATCAATATCGTTTCCGACGGAAAGATAATAAAGACCATTGCCGTCAGACAGGAGGGCGCTACGTCCGTGAGCCTGAAACTTGCGGCTACGTTCATGTCGATACTCAATATCGAAGCGACCGACACGGCGGATAAAACCATTCCGCTCAGTGTGAACGTATTCTGGGACGCATACGTAACATATGCCGATGAATATTCCGCAGAATGGCTGCATCTGAAAGAGATTACGGGCAATTCGCAGAGTTTGCAGTTCAATGCCGATCAGAACTTTATGCCTGAGACGCGTACTGCGACGATTGTAATCTACCAGATTGCCGACCCGAACAACACTACGACCATTACCGTCAATCAAAAGGGAACGGGAACTGGAACGGTCGAGTAGGTGCTGTAACGAATAATGTAACATATATTTAATTGAAATGAGAAGTTGGATTAAATTTGTTTTTGCAGTTTTCGCCGTCGGTCTGATGTCGATAGGAATGGTCGGGTGTACCAAAACCGAGGTCGGTCCCGATGATCCTAATCAGGGCTCAACCTCGATATTGACCGATATCGGCGGATTGCAAAGCCGGTTGTTCACGCTGAACAGCGAGGCGGTGATGGTCGCATCGGGCGCTCAAATGACCGACGTGATCGTCATGACCGGCTCAAAAACTTACAACTGCGAGATAACGAGTGTGGGAGAGAGGAGTTTCAAATTCCGTGTTCCGGGCGATCTTGTCGCAGGCGAATACGCGTTCAGCATCAAACGCGGCGAAACGGTTCAGAGCATAGGCTCTTGGAGAATTTCGGTCAAGGCCTTCGATGATTCCGTTCAGGATGACGGCAAATCGACGTTGCGCGGTCTGGTTTACTGCGATTCGAAGGGTGTGGACGATGTCCTCGTTACGGACGGCGTCAATTTTACGAAAACCAAGAACGGGGGCAAGTACTACCTCGAATCGGACAAGCGTTACGGTGCGGTTTATATCGTGCTGCCGTCCGGTTACGATGTCGCGACACGCAGTGCGATGCCTCAATTCTGGGCAGCGACCAACAGTTCCGATCCGACCAGTCGCGAACAGCACAATTTCGAGTTGTTCAAGAACGACAATACGAACCATACGGCGATTTTCGCAACGGATATTCACCTCTCCAACCGAAATCTCTATCCTTTGGATCTGACTCAGTTTTCGGCAGGTTTCGTGAACGAACTCAAAGAGCAGTATTCCGGCAAGAGCAGCGTATACTGCTTCAATCTCGGCGATTTCGCTTGGGATATACATTGGTACAGGTGGTGGGACGGCAAGGCTTTGGAGAATGCCACGGCTCAAATCGCCGGACTCCCGTGTCAGTTCTGGTCTACGATGGGCAACCACGATAACGACGGACATGCGGGATGGACTACGAAGGTGAGCGGCATTCCTTACGGCACGGATGATTATTGGGCAAAAGACCTCGAAGCATCCGAACCGTTCCGCACGGTTGTCGGACCGACGCATATCGCGATGAATATCGGAAATGTTCACTACATATTGGTGGACAACATCAACTATGAGAACGACTACACCGCAACTTCGGCAGAGGATGCGGGCGGCGACGACAAGATGGGCGACCGCAACTATCATGCGGGTTTCCGTCCGGATGTCATCGAATGGCTGCGCAAGGATTTGTCCTATGTAGACAAGTCCACTCCGGTCGTTGTCGGATTCCACATTCCGCTTTGCGACGGTTCAGGAAATTACATGAACGGCGAATTCTCTACCAATACGCAGCAGTGGCACGACTTCGTCGGTCTGTTCAAGGATTTCAGCGAAGTGAACTTCGTGTCGGGACATACGCATGTCAATCGCATGCGTCCGATTCCGGGATACGGCTCGAATATGTATGAACACAATATCGGTGCCGTGAGCGGAATCTGGTGGAATACCAGCCGCGGTTCGTATACGGGCAGCAACCAAAACAACATCAACGGTCCTGCCGGAGCATTGACGCTCTGTTCGGATGGCGCGCCTTCCGGCTATATGGTTTACAATGCACAGGGGACCAAACGTTCGTGGTACTATAAGTCTATCGGGGTCAATAAAACTTCCGTTCTGGCGAACAAGCAGTTCAAGACTTATGACATGAACGAGGTCGGCTCCTACTACAAGAATAGTGCGAAAGCCGCGGCGTTCATCAACGCCATTTCGGGTCCGGGTATCGAGAATACCTCGTCCAATGGCGGCGCACTTATCAAGGCTTCCGCCAAATCCTATGGAGCGGCGGAAGAGCCGAATGCCGTATGGATTAATGTCTGGGGCTTCGAGAAGGGCGATTTCGCCGGTCATGGCAGATGCTCGGTCGAAGTCATCGAGGGCGGAGTACGTACCGACATAACCGAAACGGTCAATGACGCGGCCGGCACGCGCAACCCGATAGAAGGGTATCACGATCCGCTCGCTGCCGTTACCTACGATGTTTATCGTTATTCTCTGAACGGCAAGTTCTCGTCGAGTTCGCAGAGCCGCAATTCCGGCAACCATATTTTCAAATATGTCGCCAAGAGTGCCAAATCCACGCTTACGATCGTGTATACCGACCGTTTCGGCAAGGAATACCGCGAGACGATGCAGCGTCCTAAACAATTCTGGGACGGAACGAACCCTTACTATACATTAGATTAATTAAAACCAACCATGAATATGAAAACTTTCAAACATCTTTTCCGTTATGCAGCACTCGCAGTCGGGGCTTTGTTCGCTTCCGTTGCGTGTACTAATGACGTAACCGACGGCTTCGACTGGCTCGATCAGCCGTTCGCATTCGATATTTCGTATTCGACAGGCGAGGCGGTATGGGACGAATCCAAACCGGAGCCTCTCGTGTTGAACAAATTGGGCGTCGGCATGACCGGTACCGTTCCGTACCTTAAAGTGAAATCCAATACCTATTGGACTGTCAGCGTACCCGAAGATTGCGACTGGCTGCGAATCTCCCTCAGAGCGGAGGATTCTTATGCCGATGCGAAGACTTTGGTCGGCGGTCCTTCGTCGGAGGTGGTGAAAACCGATGACCAGACAACCAACATTTATCTGAAACTGTTGGAGAACAAAGGCGAAACTCAGAGCGTGGAACTCAAATTCGTCTTCTCTTCGGGCGTGAAGGAGTATAAGGTTCCGATTACTCAGCGCGGTGCGTTGAGTGAAGACGGTGCCGCGCTTACGTTCCTCAAAGACGGTTTCGGCGTCGTTAATGGCGATGATACCAAAATCAAGTTCTATCCGTTCTCCGTATCGGTGCGCAATCCTGACGGCGGCGAGACGACCAAACATTCCTACGAGGGTGTCGCCGTTGCCGGCGACTCCACCGGACGTCCGTTCTCGTATGCCGGTTCTGACAACACGGTCGTTTCGGATGCGGATCCTTCCGTTGAGTATTCGATTCTGACCGAGAGCAACGATATCCCGGCTTCCGGCGGTGCCAACATCAAAATCGACGGCAAGGGCTATTTCGATGTCCGCGTGTTCAACAATCAGGGCAAGAACGATTTCCAGATGCTTTTCGGTTCGAAGAACGAAGACGGCCGCTATCGTGAGAAAGACCTGAAAATATGGGTTTCCAAGGATGGCGTAAATTGGGATGTCGATGCGAATGCCAATTCTGACGGTTCGATTGCATACGATCATTTCGAGCCTCAAAGCGTGAACGGATGGGCTGCCAACAGAGCGAAATTCTCGATTGTTCCGGGCGTTTCCAACATTCTCTATTTCCGTTTCGAGAACACATCGAGCGACACCTATCGTATCGACGATATTCTCATCGAGGAGTACAATGGCGAAACCGATCAGATATTCTCGTTAATCCAAACCGGTTCGGATGTTATCGGTCTGCCGGTGAACTTCGAATTCACCAATTTGAAAAACGACAATATCAAAGGCCAGTACTGGTTGTCGTCCGCCATCATCCTTTCGAACCAGAGCGGTGTGTACGAAGAGGCATCGGAGGAGGATCAGATAATCCCTACCCTTCCTGAATCTACCGCATCGTCGGCTCACGTACAGTTCATGACCGGCTCGACGGAGTCGTTCGTAAAGACGCGTGCCGATTCCGACGGTTTGAACGGCTGCGGTCTGGTCGTAACTTCGAGCGCGCCGAAAGTCGTGGGCATGATGGCAGGGGACTACTGGATTTGGACTCTGCCGGTGCACAAGGTTACTGCAAGCACCAACGTAAATGCAGCGTTTACTTTCAAGGAGACCAGTGCGGGACCTAAATATTTCTACTTCGAGTGGGCTCAATGTACCGAGGCTGAGTATAAGTTCGCGAAGAAGAACATCCTGCTCTTCTCGGAGGAGGAGAAACGCGAGTTCTATGCCACCCTCGACTGGAAAACGGCTGAAACCGTTACGATAGAGGTTCCGAACGATGTGGACAAAGCCCAGAAGTCGGACGGTATTCCGGTCGGCAGCGCCAGCGATCCGGCTGCCTATTTCAAGGGTGAGGTCGAGTATTCCAACGGTTTTGCGGGCATCAGAGGCGATGCGGATGTGAACAAGGAGATTTCGTGCAACTTCTCCGAGGCGATGGAGGACGGTTATTTCTTCTTCCGTCTCCGCTGCGCCCACAACCTTACGACCGGTCCTGTCAATGGTACGAACTATCAGCGTATCAACAAGTCTACGCATTTCGGAACATCGTATCTGACCAAGTCGGCGGTATTTACGTTCGACGGCTGCGGTCAGAAAGCCGAATACGACAACGAGTTCCGTCTGCTGCCGTCGTATGGCGAACTGGATGTCGCAGGCAAAGACGACCGCGTCGATTTGACCCCTAAATACACGGCGAGCGACAATGCGGTAGGCGGTGTATATGCAGGCGCGTCTGCCAATATCCCTGTAACCACTCAGGGCAACAACATTCTGAACGGAAGTTGCGAGAACGACGAAACGGGTGCGGGCGTACTGTTCTACTCGCCTTACAATTCGTCGAGCAGCGCAAGCGCTTCGGATGTAATACTCGGCGTTCCGTCGATGCAGACATTCGACAACGGTTATCTCGTTGCCAACTCCGTTCCGGTAACGTCGGATGCCGAGATTGCATTCAAGACCACCAATACGATGCGTTCCAATACGAGCATCAGATCGGCTGTTCTCGGACTTAACCTGTATGTAGATGAGTTGCTCGGCAGCAATGTATCCAAGATTGAGATATCGACCGTCAATCCGGAAAATCGGGATGACCCTACGACGAATATCGCCGGTTCGTATCATTACGATTTGGTGAATAACGTTCGCGGCGAGTCGATTGCCTTGACGCATACCATTACCGCCAATGCAGTCGCTGCTTTGACTGTTCCGGACAATAAGAGCGATGCTTTGAAACTCTATTTCGGATTGTGGGAAGGAACTCACAAACTCTGGTTGAAGATTTATGCCGGTGCGGTATATTATGTCGTACCTGTCGAGGCGGCGGAATATAAGATTAACACCGTTACGACCCATGAAATTCAGGTCGATAAGTATCGGTCCTATGCTTCGACCGACCAGCCTACCGGTATCGCTAATGCGGAGCAGTTCCGTCAGTTCTGCCAGGATGTCAGGGACGGCAAGAAGGGTTCGGCACTGGATCAGTACCGCAACGTGGACGGCGAGTTGGGCTTCGGCGGTGCGACCCACGAGGAGGACAAGGTCATCGATATGGCAGGCGTCGATATTTACGCTTGGCCGAGATGTACTCTGCACGAGAACTTCAACGGCGGCAACTACGTAATCAAGAACCTCGTGATAAGCAACAAGGGGCAAGATTTAACGGAAGATTCGTCCATAGCGCTGTTCGACGGCATCGATTACGGCTATACAATCTCGAACATCACGTTCGACGAATCCTGTAAGTTGGACCTCGATGTGGACGGTACAAGGGCGACGAATTTCGCATTCCTTGCAGTGGGCAGCGAGTCCAAGGCGAGCGGAAATTTCTACAATATCGTGAACTACGGTGTAATGGAATTCTCGACAGAAGCCGGTATCTATAACATAAATGCCGGTGCTGTCATAGCGAAAGCATGCTGCGCACCGTCAGACAGTGCAACACAGTCCACCATTACCTCCTGCAAGAACTACGGCAAGATCTATTTCCACGATATTAGGCAGACGCAAAGCGGTAGTTCCGCATGGAACGGCTATACTCAAATCGGCGGTATCATCGGCGTCAATTGCGGTATGATAGTCGAGGATTGCGAGAACCGCGGCGAAATCGTAATGGAGAATATCCATCGCGAACTCGGTTCGTTCTACATCGGCGGTATTGCAGGATACAATACCAACAGAGCGCAGAACAACGCATCGATGCTGTTCGGCATAATCCGCAACTGCCGCAACTACGGAGCGATTAATGTAGGTCAGACATCCGAAGTTACCACTTATATAGTGGCTCTGTCCGGCGTGATAGGACGTATGCAGTGGGGACATGTAGTCGGCTGCTCGAACTTCGCGGACATCAAGGTCAAGGCAAAGGTTTCCGATCCATGGGACGGAACTTATGCAGGCAGGACGTATCCGTCATGGATCGATAAAGTAACTGCCAGCGGTTCGACCAACGCTTTGGGCTACTTCTCGGTAGGCGGCATCTTCGGATTCGTGCAGAACAATATTACGACCGGAACAATGTTCACGGATCTTACCAACTCCGGAAATATCGATGTCGAAGCCGACATGGAGGGAACGATAGATTATCGCGACAATGCCGGTATCTCGGTCGGCGGTATTGCCGGACGTACGGGTGCCAATGCCTACAACCCTCATTTCGACGGTTGTACGAACATGGGTAACATCACCCTCAAATCTAACGTGGCATCTGCCGAGGCATGTGTCGGAGGTATCTGCGGAATCTTCGCGGGCAACAAGTATGAACCAGCCAGCGGATATATTCCTTATTGCCACGGAAGTTCGAGCAACGGAACGGTTACGTTCAAGACCGATAATCCTGAGACTGTTATCGCTCATGCCGGCGGTATATGCGGTGCATGTCTTTACGGCGAAATCGCAACCTGCGTGAATGCCGGAGCCGTAAGCAACGCATCGACCAACAAGGCATCGCATACGGGTTCGATTCTCGGAACTGCGCATCGTTCGACGATCACTAAGGAACCGAAAGGGAAGCCTGAACTTACGCTCGATTTCAATGCGGTCGGCGGTTCGGTGAACGGCGTAACGATGACTGAGGACAACTACATAAACTACGTTTACGGCGGTTACGAGGTATACGAGCCGGATATGCCGCAGCGAAAGGACGAGGCATCCGGTGAAATGAAACCGACCAACTATTTCTACAACATGTAACGGTTGCAGATAATGGATATCAGAAGCAGACGGCATTCGTTTTCGAATGCCGTCCGCTTTTTTGCGGCACAGGAACCGGTGTCGGTATTTATAGGCTTATATTCGCCCGTTTCGGGAACTCGCGAATAAATTGGGTATAGTGCAGGATTTTTATTATCTTTGCAAAATAATAATTTTGAGAAAGATATATCCGGCCGATTGCGGTGTGGGCGCAGGTCGAAAGATTGTATCTCGATGCCTCCCGCGTAACGGGCGTCGCCGCGTGGCAGAAATGCAGCGGCCATATGTTCGCATGAGTAATGAATATGCTGTGTGCGTGGCAGGCTATAACCGGGATTGGTAATATAGATGGCTTATTTATGGCTTTTGGCGGGGGAGGGTATGACCGGTTCGGATAAAAATAATCGTTATGTAAAAACCAATAAAATATAACGGCATGAACATTTTCAACACGGAGTTTTCCTATTTCGACACATTGAATTGTGCCTTGTTCGTACTGACCGTAACGGTGGTAACGGTGCTTATCGTCGCAATAATTTCATTGATTGTGCGATATTTCGGGGAGCGGCGGATATACAATCGCCGCGCATCCGAACACGGAATCGTATATCTGGCTTCGTTCGGTGCGATTTTCATATTTCTGATATTGTCGATGGCTCTCGGACTTGCGGGCGCAATCAACAACATCAACTCCGGCTCGGAGGCGGGCACTGCGATGAACGGAATCGATGCCGGAACGTTCATTTCGCTGATAACGCTATGTTTGTCGTTCGCCACGCTGGTGCCGTTTTTCGTTACGAAAGCACTCACCCGTTCGGAGATAGACAAGAAGGTGGATGCCGCGTTGCGCGAGAAACTCGACGAGGTGCACGGTGAGATAGACCGTCAGGTCGAAGAGGCGATAGTGAAGAGCCGGACGATAGATTCGGATATCGCGCGAATGATAGGGTTCATGCTGATTAACAATCCTGCGCCGGACAATCTGTGGAGCCTGTCGTGGCTGTCGCGTTCGATAAAGAGCCGCATGCTTGCCCAGAAGCATAACAAAATGGGGCTGCGGCGCATCAGTGCGACGTTTTTGTCGCACTGTCAGGCGTTCGTACGCTACAATCTGCTCGTGATTCATGGCGATGTTACGACGCGGTTCAAAGGCTCGTATGCCGACTATTTCGACGATTATGTCGCAAGGTTCGAGACATTCTACCACTCGGCGGACAAACCCGATAACGCCCTTATGATATTCTCGCGCTTCTTCCGCGATTTCGTGGATATTGAGGCGTATTCCAAGATGGTGCCCGAAACGAAACCGTTCGACGACGATACGGAGGCGATGCTGTCGGTGCTGTTGTTCCATATATTCGAATACATGGAGAGCCGCAATTACGACAAACCTGCATTGGCGGACAATTCGTATGAGACATCGCTCGTTTATTATCGCAGCAAGGAGTACGAACGGATGTGCGCCCGCATCTGCGATGACGGCAGAAAGTGTATCGTCGGGCATCATGTCGATGAGATATACGGAGCGTTGCGCTGCCGTTTCGAGCGCAGCGGGCACCCGCTCGCCGAGATGTTCAGGCACTCGGGCGACGAAGCGGAGAAGTGAAACCGGCACGAACAGGACGCCTTCGTATTTTGTCGCTGATGCCGATTGCGGCGGGGGTGCCGAAGACGCAGCGCGACCGAAGACTCGGGGACGTGCGGAAATCGACTGCCTGCTGATGGTCGATTTCGACATATGGGGGAGTGAACAGTGCGATTGCCGGACGGCCGTTCGCACTGTTCATATTGAGAAAGGTAAAATAATCTTCGTATTTTTCTCGTTTTCGGGTTAAGTTTATTAACTTTGTATCCCTTTAACGGAATTTTTATGAAAAAGTCTGATATGTTTTATGTCGAGCCGGCAATCAAGGCAGTCCGTGTCCGCGTGGAGAACGGATTCGCTGCGACGGGCGGTTTCGAGCAGCCCGAGTTGGGCGGCGAAGACGATTTGTAGGAGGAGTGCGTTATGAAAAGATTATTGACCTATGTAACATCGGCGGTCGCCGCACTTGCCTGTTGGTCGTGCGCGGGAGATATGAATACCTCCGTTATGCCTGCCGGAGAGCGGGAACTGACGTTCGGCGTCGATTTCGACGAACATACGCGAATCGTGTTGGAGGACAACAAATATTGTTGGGAGGGCGGCGAGATGCTCGGCGTGTTCGTCGCATCGCAGACTCCGACCGTCAATGCACAGGCGGCAGTCGATATTCGCGACGGATTCGGTTACTGCTCGACCGTAACGAGCCTGTTCGACGACGGCGACATGATGTACGGATATTATCCGTATGCGCGCGACAACTCGTCGTGTGCACCGTCGAACATCGTTCTTGCCATTCCAGATTTGCAGATTCAGAGTGAAGCGGGTCGGTTCAATGTCGAAAATATGCCGATGACGGCCGAGCCGGTCGCATTGACGACGGGTGCTGAGCAGGCGGTGATGCGTCTGCGTGCTCTCGGCGGATTCCTGTGCTTCAATGTATATGCGAGCGGCGATTATGCGGGCGAGCAGGTGAAAAGCGTAATGTACGTGTCGGATACCGCCATGTCGGGCAGTTTCGCATACGATTTGACTGCTGTGGGCGACGTGATGCCGGCAATCGAGGGCTTGCAGAGCAGCAGCGTCGAGGTAGACCTCGAAACGCCTTATGCGGTCGGAACGTCGCGCGCCGACGCGAAAAGCATCTATATGGTGCTCGCTCCGGCGGATTACGACGGACTGCTCGAAGTGAAGACCGACAAGGCGAGTTACGTCTACGACTATAAGCGCAAGGTCGAGCGCAACAAATACTACAACGTGAACATCGACTTGTCGAATGCGACCGACCGCACGCCGGTCGAGCCGGAAACGCCCGAACCGCAGCCGTTTACGGCTACGCTGACATATGCCGAGGCGGGCGACAAGGCTACCGGTTACGGAAAAGCCAACTCCTATACCAATACTTACGGCGAGTGGACTATATGTGCCTATAATTACAATAAGAAGGCATTCCAACTCAATGAGGACAAGGTTGCATACATCGGTACTCCGCAATTCGATGGAGAGATTACCGAGATTACGGTAAATACGGTGGAGAACTTCAAAGGCAACCTGCTGATATGCACCGATAGCAATAAGGGTTCGATGGTCGTATCGCAGAATAGCGGCGGCAGTTCGACGAGAGTGGATCTGACCGGCAAATCGCTGTCGAAAATCTATATTCGTTCGAGTGCTGTATGCCGAATTTCGGATGTAACAGTCGTATGCAACGGCACGACAAGTCAGGAGGGATTGACCGAACCGGAATTCACCGAGGTGCATTCCTATGCGACGGGTGCTTCGTCGGCAACGGCTGCGGACGGCAGCGCGATGCTTGCTGCCGCAATCGTGTTCGACGACGCGAAAATCTCTTTGACCAATGCCGGCTTCGCATGGAAAAGTGCGTCTGCGAGCGAATTCGCCAAAATGGATTGCGGTGCGACGGTCGAGCCGATTGCGGAGATAACGGGTTTGAAAACGGGATTGTACGACTGGTTCGTGTATGCCGTGATGAGCGACGGCAAATATTACGAGAGCGAACATACGACCTTCTCGATTCGCGATTTGTCGGTCAAGTCGGATTACAAGTACGGCTGGTTCGAATTGCCTGTACAGACCGATGCCGACAACAACGGCATCGACGACACGAATCCCGACTACTACTATTCGCATACGTTCCGTGCCGATGCGTCGAGAATCCGCAACTTCTCGTCATGTTACAGCAAGGGCAAGATTCATCCCGTGTGGGTCGCTGCGCCGATGCACAAATGCTATCTCGGTTCGTCGGGGCGCAACGATTCGTACCGGGCGGATCCGAACATCAGATGCACGCAGTCGCCCAAATACACGGGCTACACGCGCGGGCACATGTTGGGTTCGTCGGACAGAACGGTTTCGGTAGCGACGAACAAGCAGGCGTTCTACTACTCGAATATCGGGGCGCAACTTTCGAGCGGATTCAATACCGGCGGCGGTGCGTGGAACAATCTCGAAGACCGGGTGGACGGCTATCTGTGCGCCGATACGCTCTATCAGGTAATCGGCGTCGTGTTCCAGACATGGACCGACAAGTACGGCAGGACGACGAATGCGCAGACCGGTTCGAACAGTGTCGGAAAGTTTCAGGTGCCGACAGGCTGGTACAAGGTTCTGCTCCGCACCAAGAAAGGCAATACCGGCAAGCGGGTGGACGAGTGTTCGCGCGACGAGTTGCAGTGCGTAGCATTCATGCTCGGACACTACTCGAATCATCAGCACAAGCCCTCTACGAGCGATATGTATCCCGTAACGGAGATAGAGCGGCTTACGGGATTGACATTCTTCCCGAATGTGCCGAACGCTCCGAAAGACGAGTTCAAGGCTTCGGACTGGGGATTTTAGAGCGGGTTCTGCGGTAAGGCAAAACAACACGGTCGCCACTCGAAATAGTGGCGACCGTGTTGTTTGCCGGAGAGGAGGATGGGTAATATAGGCTGTCTCCTGTAATACTTATACTGCCTGTACTACCTATTTCCGTTTCCGCTTCCCGTTGCTCCTATTTCTTGAATTCGAAGCCGAGATATGCGCTGTCGTAGTTTTTGAGCAGTGCGGTAACGGATGACAGAGCGGAGATTTTGGAGCCGAAATTCGTCAGGAACGTAATCAACTGGTCGGTCGAGAAGACGATTTGCAGATTCGAGCCGCTGATGTAGGCATAGCCGTTGAACGATCCGAGACCGCTCTTGCCGATATGCAGGGTGATTGCGTGGGTGGCAGGGTCGAACTCGTAAGTGCCGCTTATCGATTTGCCCTTGACCGGCATGGCGAACGTGTTGTCGTCATTGAACGTAATCGAGCAGAATCCCTCGCGGATGCCGACCTTTTCGAATGCGGCAGCCATTTTCGTGCTGAGCGTCGAACCTACCAGCGAGCCGCTGATACTGCTCAAAGCGTTGTCGCCGTCGAGACGGGCGGCAGGTGCGGAGTAGTTCCACGTACCGACGATGGCCTTTGCGGTGAGTTTGCCGCCGGTAGCCTTGTCGGCTGCTTCGGTCGCTACTTTCTTTACGGCGTCGAGCCAGTTCTGTGCTTCGGCATTTTGCGAAACCGCGCAAAATGCGAGTGCGATAATCAAAAGTTTCTTCATGTCGTTTGATGATAAATTTTTTATGTCGTTTGGCGATAAATTTTTCGCAAATTTAACAATTTTTTTGCGAAATGCTTTGCCCTGCGCCGAAAACGGTTCGTCGTGAAAAAACCGTACGGAACGTTCGATAATCCCCCGATAAATTTTGCATTGCTTGCGGCTTTTCGTATCTTTACATCACGAAAAACAAACACGAAGATAAAATGAAAACTCTGCTTAAAGTTGCGGGCGGTGTGCTGGTTGCGATTATCGCCCTGATGATTGTCGTTCCGATTGCCCTCAAAGGCAAAATCGGCGATATCGTGAAAAAAGAGGCGAACGAGATGGTCGAGGCTACGGTCGATTTCTCGAAACTCGACATATCGCTGTTCCGTCATTTCCCGAAAGCATCGCTCGATTTGGAAGATTTCGTCGTTACGTGCCATGGCGGGTTCGAGGGAGACACGCTCGTTGCGGCATCGCGCATTTCGGTCGTGGTCGATTTGTTCTCGATATTCGGCGAGAGTTTCGAGGTGTCGAAAATAATTCTCGAAGCGCCTGAAATCAACGGACGGGTGAATGCCGACGGCAAGGCCAACTGGGACATCATGAAGCCGTCGGACGAAACGGAGCAGCCTGCCGGCGAGGAGCCGGAGGAGAGCGGCGAATCGTCGTTCAAACTCTCGATAACCGATTTCCGAATCGAAAAGGCGAAAATTTTCTATACCGATGAAGCCTCTAAGATACATTTCCACGTTTCGCCGCTCGACGTGTCGCTGAAAGGCGATTTGTCGGCTGACCTAACGACCGTTCATACGGATATCTCTGCGGGCGACATTACGTTCGCAAGCGACGGGACGACGCTCGCCAAGGGTATCGAGGCGACGTTGAAGGCTGCGATTGCGGCTGATTTGAAAAACAACCGCTTCACGCTGTCGGACAATAGGCTGTCGGTAAATTCAGTCAAGGCGGGTCTGGACGGCTGGGTGCAACTCGCGGACGACGACATCGATATGGATATCACGCTCGACTGCTCGGACAACGACTTCAAGAACATTTTGTCGCTCGTGCCGGCATTCTATACCAAGGATTTCAAGAATCTGACGGCTGCCGGCGAGGTGTCGCTCAAAGCGTGGGTGCGCGGGCGCATGACTGCGACGTCGTATCCTGCGTTCGCACTCGATTTGGCGGTTAAGAACGGCAGTTTCAAGTATGCCGATTTGCCGAAGTCCGTTACGGACATCAATCTTGCGCTGGGCGTGAACAATGCGGGCGGTTCGCTCGATGCAACGACCGTGAATGTCCCGAAATTCGGCGCATCGTTCGGCGGTCAGACTTTCGGCGCTGCGCTGTCGGCGGCTACGCCGATAAGCGACCTCGCGTTCAAGGTTTCGGTGAACGGCAAGATGAACCTCGGCGCGATAAAGGACATATATCCGCTCGACGAGGAGATGTCGCTGGGCGGCATCGTTACGGCGGATGTCAGCGCGGCGGGACGCATGTCGCAAATCGAAAAGCAGGAGTTCGACAAGATGCAGACCTCCGGCAGCATAGGTATCGAAAATATGGCTGTAACGCTCGCATCGCTGCCGCCGATAACGATAGACAGCGCATCGGCTAAAATTACGCCCGAAAGCGCATCGCTCGACCGTCTGAATGTCAGGGTCGGCGCGAGCGACATCGCGGCGAAAGGCTCGCTGACGAACTATTGGGGTTACATACTGCACGATACGACGCTCGCAGGGCGGCTGACCGTAACGTCGTCGCTGATAGATGCCAACGAACTGATGGCGGCGATGACCTCCGAAGACAAGGCCTCGGAGGAGAAGCCTGCGGAGGAGAAGCCTGCGGAATCTGCCGACGAGGCTCCGGCGGGAGTGATCGAAGTGCCGAAGAATCTCGACCTGACGCTCGACAGCACGTTCGGCAAGGTGCTGTTCGAGAAGATGGTTATCGAGAATCTGAAAGGCGTGATTACAGTGAAGAACGGCGCTCTGACGCTCGACAAACTCGCGATGGACCTGTTCAACGGCAAGGCACAGGCATATGCGCAATATTCGACGGCTAACTTGAAGTCGCCGAAGGTCGCACTCGATGCATCGTTCAGCGAGGCCTCGTTCAAGACGACGTTTCAGCAGTTGGAGTTGATGCAGAAGATCGCACCGATTTTCGAGAATATCGACGGTACGTATACCATGAAACTCGCGGCGGACATGTCGCTCGACAGCGAGATGAATCCCGTGCTCAAAAGCGTGAACGGCAAAGGTCAAATCAAGTCGGGCAACCTGAAACTCGGCAACATAAAGGCTCTCGCTGCCCTCTCGAAAGCATTGGGAGACAACAAACTCGCCGACTTGCAGCATGCCGAGCCGACGCTCGTGTCGTTTACGATAAAGGACGGCAATTTGAAGACGAATCCTTTCGACATAAAGATGGGCGGAGTTAAACTGACCCTGTCGGGCTTGACCGGGCTCGACCAGAGCATCGACTATGACGCCACGGTCGCGCTGCCTCAAAATCTGACCGCGTATGCCAAGATAGGCGGAACGTTTTCATCGCCCAAAATCACGCTCGACACCAAAAAGACGGTCGAGCAGGCATTGTCGAATGTCGGCGTAACCAAGGAGAGCGTGAACGCCGAATTGCAGAAGCAGGCCGACGCACTGATTGCCGAGGCTGAAAAGGCGGGTGCGAAACTCGTCGAGGCGGCAAAGGCGGAGCGTCAGAAGTTGATAGACAAGTCGTCGAACAAGATTGCCAAGTTTGCAGCCGAGAAAGCGGGCGACAAACTCGTTTCGGAGGCCGAGAAGCAGTCGGCGAAACTCGTCGGTGAAGCCCGCAAAAAGGCGGACGA
>CAYRSF010000064.1:0-11909 GCA_964427035.1 uncultured Alistipes sp. | reverse complement strand
GATACATCGGTCCCATCCACTCCGCGTCGCGTCGTGCGAGGTAATCGTTCACGGTTACCATGTGCACGCCTTTGCCGGCAAGGGCGTTGAGGAATACCGGCAGGGTGGCGACGAGCGTCTTGCCCTCGCCGGTCGCCATTTCGGCGATTTTGCCTTTGTGCAGAACCACGCCGCCGAACAACTGGACGTCGTAGTGCACCATGTCCCATTTGATGTCGTTGCCGCCTGCCATCCAGTGCGTCGCATAAACGGCTTTGTCTCCGTCGATGGTTACGAAATCCTTGGAGGCGGCGAGGTCGCGGTCGAAATCGTTTGCGGTTACTGTTACCGTGTCGTTTTCGGCGAATCGGCGAGCCGTGTCTTTCATTATCGCGAAAGCCTCCGGCAGAATTTCGTCGAGCAGATTTTCGATTTTGTCGTCGATGCGCTTTACCGTGCTGTCGATGTCTTTCGAGATTTTTTCCTTGTCGTCTATCGATAAATCGGGCGATTCGAGTTTGGCTTTCTGTTCGACGATATGCGCTTCGTCCTCGGCGATGAATGCCGCTGCGCGCTTGCGCAACGCCGCGCTGTGCGCACGGAGTTCGTCATTCGAAAGAGCCTTTATCGTAGGATATATCTCTTTGATTTTTACTAAATACGGTTCGACCTCCTTGCGGTCTTTGTCGGCTTTCGAGCCGAAGAAAAGTTTTATTAAACCGGTTAATATGTCCATGATGAAATCATTGTTTTCTTTAAATACGCGCAAATATACTAAATTATGCGCTATAAAACAAGATGATCCGGAGTTTATGGAGCAAAAAGAGTGCCTTGCGCGCCCATATGCCCGTATGGCTGCGAATGTCGGATGCCCGGAACGTTTTCTTCCGCTTAAAGATTCGCGGCAGCCTTTTCGATGAGCCGCATTCCGACGGGGCACTCTTCGCAGCGTTCCGACTGGCAGTATTCGGTCGCTATTTGCAATAACGCCTGACTTTCGAACGCATTCTTCGCTTTGATGCCGAAGCCGCCCCAACGCCGCATGTATCGGTTGTTTTCGGCGGGGATAGTCTCCAACAGCGAAATGGCACGTTCGCGCAGACGGTCGTTTTCGATGTAACTGCCGTATGCATATTGCAGTGGCGCGACGAGATTTATGCCGAGCAGATCGCTTTTCTCCCGACCGATGCGCTTGGGGACGTCTGCCGACAGTTCGGCAGGGATGAAGTGCGACGACCAGTAAGCCGATGCTTCGACTCCGAAAAGCCGCTCCACATCGACCGGCGTGCGGCAGTCGAGCAGCGCATTCATCACGAAATCCTTCTGCGTGAGGAACGCGGCGATTTGTGCGAGTCTCAATACGGGATGGTTGTACGGTCTTACGCCTGCGAGCCGCCACTCGGCCGTCCGCATGGGCAGTATGTCGTACTTTTTGGCGAGATAGTAGAATTCGCTTTTGAGCGAAAGTATGTATTCGTCGTCGCGGTAGTTGGACAACAACCCCGAAGTGCCTATAAGCAGAGCCTCGACGGATTTCGCCGATTGCTGTTCGCGAAGAATCATTCCGTAATCGACTATTTTGGCCAGTCGTTCGTACGCGCTGCGGTTGCCGGTTACGTCCATCGCGCGAAACATCATGACGTAGAACGTCTGGTTCCAGTTTTCTCCCGACGCCAGATATATTTCGCGTATTTTCAGATATTTCCGCACGAGACGGTCATAGCCGGCATCGACGAGTATCTCGCTGCGGTGTATTCCGTCGAGCGTTTTGATGTAGCCGCCGCATGCGAGAGTCGCTGCGCCCGCCTGCAAATTCTTTACTATCCTTTTCCGCCCGTCCATTGCGAATCAAAGCAGATTCAGTTCTATCAACGCTTCGTCCGACATCATGCTCTTGTCCCATGCGGGCTCGAACACGAGTATCACGTTCACTTTCGTTACGCCTGCTATTTTCCCGACCTGCGTATTGACATCTTCGACCAACTGGTCTGCTACGGGACAGTTCGGCGCGGTCAGCGTCATCTGTATGGTAACTTCGCCCGACGGCTCGTAGTCGATATTGTATATCAGTCCGAGGTCGTAGATGTTCACTGGAATCTCAGGGTCGTATATATTTTTGAGCGTCAGTACGATTTCCTTTTCGACTTTAAGAATATCCTCCGGTGTCATGATTTATTGCATTTTGCTTGGAACGCCAATGCGTACAGCCGCATTTGCTTGATTGCCGCCAACAGTCCGTTGCCGCGGGTCGGCGAAAGGTTCTCTTTGAGTCCGATGGCTTCGATGAAATAGAGGTCGGAATCGATTATCTCCTGCGGAGTGCGTCCGTTCATGACGCGCACGAGCAGGGCGATGATTCCCTTTACGATTATCGCGTCGCTGTCGGCAGAGTAGTAAACCTTGCCGTCCTCTATCCGCGCATCTATCCAAACTCTCGACTGGCAGCCTTCGATCAGATATTTTTCCGTTCTGTGCGCCGGATCTATCTGCGGGAGCGAGTCGCTGAGGCTTATCAGATAGTCGTATTTGTCGAGCCAGTCTTCGAATATCGAGAACTCCCCGATTATCTCGTCCTGTATTTTGTCGTTCATATTTCGTCTGTTTTATTGCTGTCTTTCCATTTCGATGGTTTCCGCATCGGATGCCGACGGTCTGTCCGCACCGAGCATCTTCGCCAATGTCGGTGCGAGCGACGTTATGTCGGTGCGTCTGTCGATTTTCTGCGGTTCGATTCCTCCGCCGCATATGATTAGCGGAATGTGGCGGTCGTAGGCATAGGGCGAGCCGGACATCGATACGGTATCCGCTCTCTCCTCTATGCGGTCAGGCGTCAGACATATCGCCACGTCTCCCGACCGTCGCGGATAGAATCCGTTCTGCATCAGATGAACCGTCCCGCTGCCGAAATAACAGTTCTGCAATGCCGTTGCCGATACTGCGTATGCTATTCCGCGGAACTGCAATGCGAATGCGGCGACCTCGTTCTGAATCTCGGCAAGCGACTTTTTGCGTTTGTAGACAACGTCGTGATTCAGATACAGCGAGTTGCCGTGGCAGCCGAGCACCCATTCGTCCTGCCCGTAACGCGCGCTCAAAAAAGCGTTTATTATCACCTCGAATTGTTTCGCATTGAATTCGTCGCTGCTGTCGGTGCCGCCGATGTGCGACGGACTCATGCCGTGGTCGGATGTCAGCGAGACGACTATCTCGTCGGACTTGTCGGTTTGCGCAAAAAGGAATGTCAGAAACTCGGCGAGCGCATCGTCCAGACAATACAGCATATCTTCGTATTCGACCGAGTCGGGTCCGTATTTCTCGGCTATGATTCTCGGCGTGTCGAGATAGATGTTGAGAATCCTGCTGCCGTCGCCGCTCTTTATGGGCATCATCGTTCCTATTGCGCGCTTGGCGAACTCCATGGCGGCGATGTTGCCCGACGGGGAAGCCTTCATCGTTTCGACCCAATCGTCTTGCGGCGATTTGCGCGATGCGGGTTTCGCCTTCTTGTCGGTTTCATAGAGGGTCAGTGCGGATGAACGGGTGTTGCGATATACGTTTCTGGTGTATTTGCCGTACCATCTGTACATCGAAAATATTTTGTTGTAGCCGTCCTCGTTGTAATTTCTGACCCATGCCGGCAAATCGGCGGCATAGCATTTTGCAGAACACCAGTTGCCTTTCGCATCTATCCAGTAGCATTCGCCACCGCCGCCGGCAGTGATGACCGCCGATTGCGGAGTGTGCGCTATCGTTATCGCTTTCGCTTTCGCTTTCGGCGAACTGTCGAGAACCGCTTCGGCGAGCGTCTGCGCCACCATGCAGTCCGGAGAATAGGCATCGGTAATTCCGTTTTCCGGTCGCGAATAGTCGCCGACTTCGACTTCGCACAGCCTTATCGCTCTGTTGGTCGTGCGGTCGTACCATATCTCCGAAACTATTCCGTGTGTCGCCGGCATCGTTCCCGTCGCTATCGTGGCTGCACCCGCCGGAGTATATGTCTGCGCGTATCCGAGGTAGCACTCCGAGAATGTCGCGCCGTTTTCGGTCAGTCTGCGGAATCCCCCTTCGCCGAAATTGTGCCCGTAGCGATCGATGTCCGTCGAACGCATTCCGCTTACAACAATGTTTACAGCGAGTTTCGGACGTGCGGAGGCAGTCGCACAAAGCAGCAGCAGAGAAAATATTATATATTTGTAACGCATTTTGAATGTCAAAACTTGTCGAACCCGCAAATTTACTAATTTTATTCGTAAAACCGCCTTAAAAAGTCCCGTTCGGCAGAGAAATCGATTTCCGGCACCGAATCTATGCTTTCGACCGTTTTCCGGCAGAAATCGCGATAGGCTTCGCTTTCCGAATCGAACGGACGGTGTCGTGCGGCTGCGACTATCTGTTCCGCTTTCGGCAGCAATTGCCGTGCCTTTTCCGAAAGAGCGGCTTTCGCGAAGTGTTCCCAAATATATTCCACCGCCAGTTTTGTCGGATGTACGAGATCTTCGCCGTAAAACCGATAGTCGCGCAGGTCGTCGTTCATTATCTCGAACGACGGAAAATATTCGACGTTCGGATATGCCGTCGCAAGTTCTTCGGCAGCGATGCGCAGCACGGCTTTGCTCGCCGCATTGCCCTCCAATCCGTCCGCCGTATGGCGCACCGGACTGACGGTTATTATTATGTGTTTGTCTTTCAGTATGCCGTCCATCAGCGGTGCGTATATTCCGGCGATTTCGCCTGCCGACAATCTTCGGCGGGTGAATAGCGACTGCGGGCGTTTGTGGCAGTTGGCGACGACCGCACCCGTTTCGTCGAGTATGTATACCCATGCCGTACCGAACGTCAGCATGACCGTATCCGCCGCGGTGAGTCGCTCGTGCCCGACTGCCGTCGCTTCGCCGAGTTTGCGCAGCGACTCCTCTTTCGTGCGACCGTCCAGCGATGTATGAGCGTCGTAGGAGAACCATTTGCCGTCGGCTTCGACGAGTTCCGCTTCGCTGTATGACCTGCCGGCGGCGAATCTCGACAGTGCGGCGGCTATCGATGCCGGATTGAAAAGTATTCCGGTCGGGTTGGACGTAACGTCGAACTTCGCCTGCCGCATACGTTCGGCGATATTTTCGGCGAAACACGACCCTGCGGCGAATATGCGCGACGAGTATCCGATGGTTTGCGCCAAAGGTTTTATCGATATTTCGGTTCTGAATTTCATATCCGTTCTCTTTTTGTTTCTGCAAAAGTATTAAAAAATAGTTATCTTTGTGTTCTCAACGAAATCGACTTTAACCATTGCACTATTGAACCGGATTCCATGAATAGATTTTTTGTTCTTTTGTTTACGGCCGCATGTTTCGTTTTCGCCGATGTTTCGGCTCAAAATGCCGCCGCCGATTACGATGTATCAGGCGTCGTAACCACCGTTTCCGGCACTCCCGTCGAGGGTGTCGCTGTCAGCGACGGCTATTCTGTCGTAACGACCGACCGTCAGGGCGAATACCGCATCAAACGTCATCCGGAGGCATTCTATGTATTTTATTCGATTCCGGCGGAGTACGAGATTCCGCTGCGTCATGGCTCGCCGTGTTTCTATAAGAAACTGACCGATGCCAAGCGTTATGATTTCGTCGTCAGACCGATGAAAAGGGGCGCGGAAAAGAATTTCACGCTTTTCTGCATCGCCGATCCTCAATGCCAGAACATACGGCATGTCCATCGTCTGCGCACCGAAACCGTTCCGGATGTCAAGGCTTCCGCGGCGAAGCGCAAAACTCCATGTTATGCCGTTTCGCTCGGCGACATAGCCTATTCGCAGGGACCGCGCAACGCGACTTATCTGCTGCCGATAATCCGTGAGGAGATGTCGGTCTCCAATCTCGGAATGCCGCTGTTCCATACCATGGGCAACCACGACAACGAGCACGAGCCGGTCGCCCTCGATGCGCACAACGCTACGCCGGCAATCCGTTATCAGCGAACGTTCGAATCGGTTTTCGGACCTGTCAATTATTCGTGGAACCGCGGCAATGCCCATATCGTTTCGATGAACGACGTGATGTTCGCTTCGTTGGAGTCGTCGGGCAAATACCGCGGCGATTTCTCGGATGAACAGGTCGAGTGGCTGCGCCGGGATTTGCAGTATGTTCCGAAGGACAAACTGCTGATATTATGCCTCCATATCCCGTTGGCAGGCATTCTCGAATCCGAAAACGTGCAGAAGGTTCTTGCGATGCTTCGCGAGTTCGAACATTGCCATATAATGGCGGGGCATACCCATTACAATCGCAATTACATCCACTCGAACGGCATTCGCGAGCATATCCTTGCAGCCGCTTCGGGCGGTTGGTGGTGGTCGCGCAACAACGGCGACGGAACCCCTAACGGCTACGGAATCTTCGAGATTCGCGACAACGAGATTGCCGACTGGACATACAAGAGCGTTGGTTTCGACGAGAAACACCAGTTGCGCCTTTATCGCGGCGATGCCGAGTTCGGAGGCGATTACGAAAAACTGAAACTGCCGTTCGGCGCGAACGTATTGCTCGCGAACGTGTGGAATGCAGACAAGGACTGGAAAATCGAGGTTTACGAAAACGGCAGACTGTCGGGCGAGATGTCGCTGATGAAGCCTTCGCCGTATCGCGGCGACGAGTATCCGTCATTGACTTCGAGCAAGGACTGGTGGGCTGTCGGCTACCATGTCGGCGTGGTGGGGCGCGGCCATTTCAAAGGCAGCACCCGCAAGAACTATTGCACTCCATGCTACCACATGTACACTTATACGTTGAAAGACCCGTCGGCGAAAATCCGCGTCGTTGCAACCGATTCGCACGGTCGCGAATTCGTCGAGGAGCATGTCATCGCCGGTGCGGAGTACGAAACCGCTGCGCCGCCTGCATACAAGACCGGCGAGGTCTGGTAGGCAAAAAAGTATGGCAGTCCTCTTTCGGCGTTATACTTGCGAGCGAACCCGCAGCATACTTGAACGTATGTGAGGAGTTCGCTCGTTTCGCAAGCCTTGAATTAAGACTGTTCTCCGATTTCGCGAGGCGGCAGAAACATGCGGACAGTCTGCGGTTGCATTATCATGCCTTATTCCGCCTGTGCCTTGCCATTCCTTAAAGACCTTGCCAATATACAAAGAGCGGTGTACGACAAAAGTACACCGCTCTTTATCGCGAAAAAACCGTTGTTACCTGTTGATTTTCGCCCACGAATCTTTGAGCGTAACCGTGCGGTTGAATACCGGATGCTCCGGCGTGGAGTCGGTATCGGGACAGAAGTAGCCGACGCGTTCGAACTGATAGGTCGTACCGACAGGCGCATCTTTGAGCGCAGGTTCGAGATAACCCTTGGTTACGATAAGCGAATCCGGATTGAGATTGTCCTCCCACGAGGTCTGACCCTCCGACGTATCGTTCGGATCTTCGGTTTTGAACAGCGGGTTGAACAGTCTTATCTCCGCCTCGAATGCGTGTTCCGCCGATACCCAGTGGATAACGCCCTTTACGCGGCGTCCGTCGCTCGACGAACCCTCGCCCGACTGGGGGTCATAGGTGCATCGCAACTCGACGACATTGCCCTCGGCGTCCTTTACGACCTCCTCGCACTTTATCAGATACGAGTAGCGCAGACGCACCTCGTTGCCCGGGCTGAGACGGAAATACTTTTTCGGCGGAGTCTCCATGAAGTCGTCGCGTTCGATGTAGAGCACCTTCGAGAACGGCACCTTGCGGGTTCCCGCCTCGGCATTCTCGGGGTTGTTCACCGCTTCGCGCATCTCGACTTTGCCGTCTTCCCAGTTGGTGATTACCACTTTCAGAGGGTTGAGAACGGCCATTCGGCGCGGAGCGACCTTGTTGAGGTCTTCGCGAACGCAGTACTCCATCTTTGCGAGGTCGATTACGTTGTCGCGCTTGGCGACGCCGACCATTTCGGCGAATGCGCGAACCGAAGCCGGAGTGTATCCCTTGCGGCGCAGTGCGCAGATAGTCGGCATTCGCGGGTCGTCCCAGCCCATGACGACTCCCTCCTTGACGAGTTTCAGCAGGTTGCGCTTCGACATCATCGTGTAGGTGAGGTTCAGACGGGCGAACTCGTACTGATGCGACGGATAAATGCCCAGCGCATCGATGAACCAGTCGTAGAGCGGACGATGCACGTCGAATTCGAGCGTGCATATCGAGTGCGTGATTTTCTCTATCGAGTCGCTCTGACCGTGCGCATAGTCGTACATAGGGTAGATGCACCACTTGTCGCCCGTACGGTGATGCTCGGCGTGAATGATTCGGTACATGATAGGGTCGCGGAAAAGCATGTTCGGATGCGCCATGTCGATTTTCGCACGCAGCACCTTCGCCCCGTCCGGAAATTCGCCGTTCTTCATGCGAACGAACAGGTCGAGGTTCTCCTCTACCGAACGGTTGCGCCAAGGCGACTCCTTGCCCGGTTCGGAGACCGTTCCCCGGTTTTCGCGAATCTGCTCCTGCGTCTGGTCGTCCACGTATGCAAGCCCTTTCTTGATTAAAACTGTCGCCCATTCGTAGAGTTGGTCGAAATAGTCCGAAGCGTATCGCTCGATTGCCCAGTCGAAGCCGAGCCATTTTATGTCGCGCTTGATGGAATCCACATATTCGACATCCTCCTTGACCGGATTGGTGTCGTCGAAACGCAGATTGCACTTTCCGCCGTATTTCTTCGCCAGTCCGAAATTTATGCAAATGCTCTTGGCATGCCCAATATGCAGATATCCGTTAGGTTCCGGCGGGAAACGGGTCTGTACTCTCGATTCGCCTTTCGCAATGGACTCCTCGATTATCTCTTCGAGGAAATTCAACGATTTTTCCTTGACTTCATTTGTTTCCGTAGTCATATTCGTTCGTCTGTAAAAATTATTCCGATTTTTTCCTGTGTTTCGATTTGTCGTAAAGCGTCGGGCATATCTTCGCCGAAATGCCGATCAGTTGCTGGAAGTACATCTTGCGACCGTTGTATTGCAGCACCATCTCCGCACGGACGCTCACCCTCTCCTTCGCGAACGAGCGTTCGTAGCCTATCCCCGTACGGTTGTATATGTTGTGCGTCGTGCCGTAGAACGGATCGCCGGTGTAGAGGTCGCTGCCGTATGCCAGCCCGTCCTTGCCCGTGTGGCGATACATCGGCATAAGGTTTTTGCCGAAATAGAGGTTGTTGTCGATGAACACGCCCCATTTCGACATGCGGAAGTTGAATTCGCCTCCCATCGGTGCCTTCCAACCCTCTTGGAGCATTCGGTCCCGCTGCATCCCCTGCAAATATCCGAGCCGTATGCCGAATGCGAAGAACGCATCGAAACGCACGCCGATATATGGATTTATCAATACGTTGTCCACGACATTGCCCATGAAAATCGATTTGTTGGCATAGTGCTGTATCGACATCGCCAGTCCTGCATCGAATATCTTTGCGAACCTGCCGCCTGCCGCAACGAGTATGCGGAATTTCTCGCGTGTCTCGGGCGAATACAACCCCTCCCAGTCCACTGCGAGTTCGGCGAACGCCTTTCCTCCGCCATTGTCGTAGCGCATGGCGATACCCTGTATCAGATTGTTGTAGATAAGCGTCGAGTCGCTGAAAAACGCCCGCGAGTATCTGCCTATCAGGTGCGACCGCTCGAAGATTCCGGCATTCGCTCCGAATTTATCGTTTTGGAATTGATAGTATGCGATTAATTTCGCTTCGTCGATGAATTTTTTGGAGCCGAAATCTTTCAGCAACTCCGTTCCGAGAACGACCGAGTGTTTCTTGTTCCAAATGTATTTCAGCGACGGTTCGACTCTGACGGCGAATACGGTGCGGGACGACCCGCAGTCGCTGCCCGTATATTCGGTGTTGTCGAAATGTGTGGAAATCCCGCCGTCGAAAACCAACTCCTGCGCCGAAATGTTCATTGCGCCGAGCAGCAAAAAGATGGTTATATATATTTTTCTGAACATTTCTTATGTTTATGACGTATAAACCGCGTCAAAAATAGAGATTTTTTTTCTAATAGCCCCAAATATGAGGCATAAAAATCGAGATTATGTTTATATTCGCGGTACAGCCGAAAAAAATAAATCCGGATTGACAAACTGTATCAATCCGGATTTATCGCTCTAAATATTTTTAGAAACGGTACGGTATTCTTCCGTCGGGGTAGAGTTCAGCAAGGGCGGCGTCGTTAATTGCTCTGTAAGTTTCCACGTTTACATATTTTTCGCACATTTCCGTATATACCGTTGCGGACTCTTCCGACAAATATGTGAGAACCTGCGATTTGTAATCGAGTTCAGGGGCAGGAAGCGCACCCTCCATGATATATAAACCGGACTTCTTGTCATAATATTTGAGCGTCAAAGATGTAACAGCAAATTCGCATCCCTCTTCCTGCAATTTTCTATCGCAAAATACAATGGCTCTATTTTCGACATCTGTACTCCACTCCAACTCTCTGTACACATAATTGTAAGGAGGAAGCGGGAATCCAGTAAATTCTACATAGTTATAACAAACTCGACCGGTTCCGTCAGGGCAAAACAGAATGGATCTTGTCGTATGAAATGGATAATTACTACCGCCGATTGGAAAAGCATTGAAAATAACTTCTCCGTTATTATAATAAATTATAAAATTCGCTCTACTATCACCCTTATATAATAGTACATGGGATTTCGCATTCTCTACAAATGTATTGAAGTCGGCGTTTGTTATATTGCCGCTGTTTGCGAGATCTTCGATTCCTTCTACCGTATTTAGATCGAAATCGTCAATGTCGGTATTGCAGGCGGTTATTGCAACCGAGCAGCACGCCGCCGTCAGTAAAGTGAAAATTTGTTTTTTCATGACTTTATCGTTTTTTAAGGTAAATCGTATACAATAATACACAAATTTGAATTATAGTTCTGACCGGTGCCCGCTTCATCTCCGATTGTGCTGTCGATATCGCCGGAACTCAAATATCTCGTAGTGTCGAATACTCCGCTTGTATAATATCCGTCGCAACTGCCGGCCCATCCAAAATTGCAATGTACTTTTGTCGTAGTTGTATAAACGATTTCGGAAGTGCCGTCTATCAGCATTTTCAAGCATTTTATCTTGTATTCATTCCAGCCATCTAGTAGCCAAGCATGACCCAAATTCTTATCTGATTGTATTCCGGACATATACACAGGATTGCTGTTGTAAAATATGGAAGTTCTTGGAAGATCATCTGAATAACTTTTGATATTTACATTTTTATACCCGACATTTTGAAGAAAATTGGAAATGTAGATATCGAGTGTTGTCGAAAGTTCTTTGGTATAGTCGATGCCGATTGCGCATCCGATATTGTATACGAATCTTGCAACTTCGCTTCTGGCATCCTCTGTCATATTTGCACCATAATCGCATAAATCCAACAGATTCCAATCGAATGACTGCGAATTTATGATTGTGGGGTATTTATGAAACTTTATGAGTTGAGATACTGCAATAGCGGCGCACCCCGCATCTCTATAAATATCATAAATGCCCGGAATGACACACATATCATTGTATGGCGACCTTTGATGCCATTTCGTTTTGATTAAAGGTTTGCGGACATAATGATAGATAGTGTCGATTCCCATGCCGGGGTCGATAGGACGCAGTCCGAAATTCCCTGCATTAAGGCAGTTATTTGCATGTTTCCGGATTAATGATGCGATGTAGGGTTTAATCTTTTCCGAATCGTTTGCAGCAAAGTCCGATTCGGTCAGAACATCATTATCCAATATCGCCAATACCGGTTCCACGCGACGGTCTGCCGATAGAATGGCAGAACCTTTGCCCTCCTCGAACTCTACGATATAAAGAGGGCATTCCGTGTCTCCGTCTTGCGCGCGAGAACCTCTGAAATCAAGGCGATTTACTGTTTTTACCTTGCGTGGGTTTGCGGCAGA